>JADFIX010000206.1 GCA_022566435.1 Planctomycetota bacterium | reverse complement strand
GCCGACAGCATAGGTGATCGGGGCGGCACACGTCCCGTCGCCGGCCCCCAACAGCACCGAGACGTCGTTACTGATCCCGTTCGAGACCGCCAGGTCGGGCACTAGATTTCCGTCCAGGTCGCCGATCGCCAAGGACGCAGGCCCGTCGCCTACGGGGTAGTTCATCGCGGCGGCAAACGAACCGTCACCGACACCCAGCAGCACCGAGACGTTGTCACTTCCTTGGTTCGCCACGACCAAGTCGACCACCTGGTCGCCGTTCAGGTCGCCGATCGTTATGGACTCAGGCCGGGAGCCCGTGTCGTGGTGCACCGCGGCGGCAAATGTCCCCTTGCCGATGCCCATCAAGACCGAGACGTTGTTGCTTTGTTGATTCGCGACGGCCAAGTCGGGCAATTGGTCGCCGTCTAGATCGCCGATGGCAATGGATTGCGGTCCGTTGTCGGCGTCATAATGCGCTGCGGCGATAAACGTTCCATCGCCGACCCCCAACAGCACCGAGACATCATCACTGAACCAATTCGCCACGGCTAGGTCGGGTGTTTGATCGCCGTCAAGGTCGCGGATCGCAACGGAAAAAGGTCCGCTGCCGGCTGCGTATTGCATCCGGGTGACGAACGTTCCGTCGCCATTTCCCAACAGCACCGAAGCGTTGTCGCCCAAGTGATTCACAACGGCCATATCGGATACTTCGTCGCCGTCGAAGTCGCCGATTGCCACAGCGGTAGGGCCGTTGCCGACGGCGTGGGGCACCGGCCCACCAAACGTACCGTCGCCGACCGCCAGCAGCACCGAGACGGTGTTGCCCAGCCCGTTCGCGATGGCCAGATCGGGCGCCAGGTTGCCGTCAAAGTCGCCGATCGCCACAGAGCGAGGTTCGACGCCGGCGGTGTAATGCACTGCGGCGACGAACGTGCCGTTGCCAATCCCCAGCAACACCGAGACGTTGTTGCTCACCCCGTTCGTGACGACTAAGTCGGGCGTCTGGTTGCCGTCGAGGTTTCCGATCGCGACGGAGTTAGGCCCGGTGCCGGTGGCGTAGTTCACCGCGGCCGAGAACGTTCCGTCGCCAGCCCCCAATAACACCGAGACGTTGTTGTCGAAGCCATTTGTCACAGCCAAGTCGCCCAAATCGTCACCGTCCAGGTCGCCGATCGCTAAAGACCGGGGCCCATCGCCGGCGTCGTAGTGCACCGCGTTGGCAAACGTTCCGTCGCCGACGCCCAGCAGGACCGAAACGTCGTCGCTGCCCTGATTCGTCAGGGCCAGATCGAGCACTTCGTCGCCGTCCAGGTCGCCGACCGCAACGAAACTAGGCCCGTTGCCGGCGGCGTAGTGCAGTGCATCGACGAACGTTCCGTCGCCGACGCCCAGCAGTACCGAGACGTTGTTGCTGAAGATGTTCGCCACGGCTAGGTCGGGCACCTCGTCGCCGTCCAGATCGCCGATCGCCACGGAAAAAGGCCCGATGCCGGCGGCATAGTTCACCGCGTGAACAAACGTCCCGTCGCCGACCCCCAGTAGCACCGAAACGTTGGCGCTCAACTCATTCGCCACGACCAAGTCGGGCAGGTCGTCGCCGTTCAGGTCGCCGATCGCTGCCGAGGAAGGGAAGTTGCCGGTGGCGTATTGCGAGCCGGGGAACAGCGGACCGTCGCCCAGCGCCGCGGTCGTCGACATCAGCATGATCACCAGTGATAGACCGACACGAGACGGACGCCCGTTTGTGGTCGAGCTCATCCCAACTTTTCGTTGCATTAAAATCGCATCCTTCCCTGCCGAGGTGGCTTCCCATCCTGGACCTCCACCGCCATCGTAACCAGATTGCCCTGTCGATTCAAACGAGAACGCGCATTTGGCGCCGTGAATTGCCTCTACTTACTGGCTCCAAGGCGCCGATCCGGCCTCTGACGATTTCGCGCAACCGATTTTGGCGCGCTGTGTGTCGCTGCTTTCGGGCCGTGACTTTCCGCAACGCTTCCAGGTTGTAGTGTTTGGGCGCAATGGCACACCGCCCGAACCACCCGGTCCGATAAAATGGGCATAGGGACATTGCGGGGTCATGTGCTTTCCGGGGCGACGAAATGCGAAAACTAAAGTCAAGGTTGTTTACCACGAATGGACGCGGGGACGAAAAACGGGCGCCGGATGCCCCCCTCGCCCCGCTTAGGGGCGAACGATTTGTAATCGCATGAAAGGATGTCTCCCGCTGCGAGGCACCCATGTGCTTTGCGCGACATCCTCCAGTGGCACGCCGGACGGTATACTGTCCCGTCTGGTTCCGAAGGAAAAGGAGACAGCCATGAAGACGGCGGATCGGACGGCGGTCATGGTCGGCTTGGACCGGTTCAGCACGGTAACCGCGCGAAACGCGGAGGGTAAGATCGTCTGGACGGCCTGAAAACGCTACGGTACAAGGGAAAGGGGACGCGCGGCCCCAATCGTGCGGAGGAGTCATTGGTGGCGACGAATTGGCTTGACGATCTCAATCCCGCGCAACGCGAAGCCGCGACGTTCGGAACCGGTCCGTTGTTGGTCATCGCTGGGGCGGGAACGGGAAAAACGAAGACACTTGCCTGTCGGGTGGCCTATCTGATCGATCAGGGGGTCAAACCCGAACGCATCCTGCTGCTCACGTTCACCCGCCGGGCAGCCGCGGAAATGATCAGGCGCGCGCAGAAAATGTGCAGTGCCGTTGAGGTCGGCAAAGTGTGGGGCGGCACCTTTCACGCCGTGGCCAATCGCCTGTTGCGAATCTACGGACAAGCGCTTTCTCTGGCGCCGAACTTCACGGTGATGGATCAGAGCGACGCCGCCGACCTGATGAATCTCATCCGTAGCGAACTCGGCGTCGCCAAAGACAAGCGGCGATTTCCCAAGAAGCGCACGTTGGTCGCCGTCTACTCCCACACCGTAAACGCCCAAAATTCTCTTCGTCGCGTGCTCGATAAATACTTTCCCTGGTGCAAGGAGGAATATGAAGGCATGAAGGCGGTATTCGAGCACTACGTGCAACGCAAGGCCGATCATCAACTCATGGATTTCGACGATTTGCTCCTCCACTGGCTTGCGCTGTGCGACTCGCAGGAAGTGGGTCGCGCCATCGCCGACCGGTTCGATCACGTGCTCGTGGACGAGTATCAGGATACCAACGTGATCCAGGCACGAACGCTGCGCGGCATGCGCAAGGCTTACGACAGCATCACGGTCGTGGGCGACGACGCCCAATCCATCTATTCCTTCCGATCCGCCACCGTACGTAACATTCTCGATTTTCCGGAGCAGTTTCCGGGCGCCCAGCGGGTCACGCTGGAAAAAAACTATCGCTCCACCCAATCCATTCTCGCCGCGGCCAACGCCTTGATGGATCAGGCCGTCGAACGCTACACCAAACGGCTCTGGTCGGATCGCGCCTCGGGTTCCAAGCCCTTGCTTCATCACTGCGTCGATGAAACTCAGCAGACCGAGGCGGTCTGCCGCCATATTCTTCAGCACCGCGAGCAGGACGTTCCGCTCAGAGACCAAGCGGTTCTTTTCCGCGCCGGTCACCACAGCGCCGATCTCGAAATCGAATTGGGCAGGCGCAATATCCCGTTCCACAAATACGGTGGTCTCAAGTTCATCGAGGCGGCACACATCAAGGATACGCTGGCGGTCCTTCGTATTTTAGAGAACCCCTATGATGTGATCAGTTGGTTTCGCGTATTGCAACTGCTGGAAGCCATCGGACCGAAAACCGCCAGGCGCATCATGAACGACCTCGGTGTCGATCGAAGAGACGACCAGCCTTCCCGAACGGACGACGAGACGCGGCGACAGACCCCGTTGCACCGCCTCTTTCGAACACCGCCGAGAGTGCCCGCGGGCGCCCGCGAATCGTTTTCATGCCTTCGCCAGTCCCTGGCCGACTGCCTAGGTGTCGTGGTCGGCGCTGAGAACGAAACGCCGGACGCCACCCCTACGTCGCTCTCGGATCCCCCGTCCGTACCTGTGCAACTGGAAAGAATCGCCCGATTCCTTAATCCGGTCATTGAACGAGTGTACGACAATTATCTTGTCCGACAGCGAGATGTCGATCAATTGGCACTGATTGCATCGCGTTATCGATCGCGGGCAAGGTTCATCACCGATCTGACGCTCGACCCGCCGTCCGCCACATCCGACCTCGCCCAGCCGCCGCACCTGGACGACGACTATCTGAACCTGAGCACGATTCATTCCGCCAAAGGCTGCGAATGGACCGTCGTTCACATCATTCACGCCGCCGACGGGATGATCCCGTCCGACATGGCCGTCGGAGATTCCGCGGGCGTCGAAGAGGAACGGCGTCTCCTTTATGTCGCCATGACACGTGCCAAAGATCGGCTGCACGTCTATTTCCCCCTGCGATACTACCACGCGAAGTATCGTCGCGGTGACGGACACGGATTCGCCCAGCTTAGTCGCTTCCTGGTCGACAAGGTGCGCACATGTTTCGAAGAGCGTGCCGTGGGGCAATCCGCGGAGCCGGACGACATGGCGAACACGCCTTCCACGACGGACGCACAAGTCGTGCGCGACTCCATTAATCGCCTTTGGTCGGACTAGCGGATCGGCGCGATAGGTGCGGTAACTACGCCCTGTCCGGCCCGCTAATCGAACGATGGATGGATAACTGGATCAGCGGTCATTCCTTGACGATGCAAAGCCCAATATGCCTTCATTCAACGCGTCGAAGTTGCCGTCCGATATCGTGAACGTGCTTTTGTTGCGCGGTTCGCAGATACCGCCGCTACAGTGGCATTTGATCGCCAACAAGGCCGCGAAGGAAATCACGGATAACAAGGAAGACGACGAGGCGCTGTTTCACGGTACGCCGATCGTCGAGGAGTCGATGGCCGGAGCAGTGAGGGCCCTGCTCTACCTTTGGAGCGGCTTCCCGGCCGACTGCAAGATGTACGCCCAGGCAGCGCCGCCACAGATACAACTGTATTTGGATGCCATTTGCGAGCGTCAGGCCGGCCGGGCTGCCGAGGCGAAGGAACTTCTCAGTCAGGTTGGCGAGTTCGACACGTACGCAGAATTAACGGCCCATGCGATGGAAGCCATTGGTATCGGTTCCGATAAGTCACTCACGCGGTTCAAGGACACCTTGGAACTCTGCGAAGTATGGGAGCCGCATGCCTTTGTCGATTTATACGAACAAGGCCGCGCGGGCGCTCTGTGCCATCCTGCCGAGCTGGTGGTCCGGAATCTGCAATGTAAAGAGTTCGATTTGCTTTTCGTCTATTGCTACGAAAAAGCAACGGGTCGCACGATCGCTCAAGGTTGCGCGGAAGAGGTCGCGCCCCGGCGAAAAGTAACCCGCAAACCGCCCGCTCGCCGGCGGTCCACTCCGCCGCCGCCCGAGCAATCGAAGCAGCCGACGCAAACGGATTCGGATGCCGCGACCTCACTGCCTACGCCACTGGATCGCCGCGCTCCGCGTGTGGGCATTTTATGTCCCAAATGCCGCGCGATGCTGGTCATCCCCGAAACGAAACGCGGTCGAATGGCGGAATGCAAGAAATGCGGCACGACATTTCTGGTACCCAAAAAGCAAGCCTCGCCGGCACCTCCCTCATAGAAACGGGCGCACGACTACGTGAGAAAATTCTTACCACAAAGCCACAAAGGCACGAAGAATAGGTATTTTTTTTGCGTTTTGACTACACACGAACGTGAGCGGCTCGCTCGTCGATCGGGACATCGGGGGGTTGGCTTCCTTCGTGTCTTTGTACCTTTGTGGTTAACTCCTTTTCTTTCCTCAAGCCATCGTTTGGCAGAACCGCCCTCGAAGAACATCTCGATCTGAAACGTATTCGAGTTCGACGTACTGACTCCGCCAAACCGTTCAGCGCCACGCACGAAAATCCGTATCGCACGGTGCCGGTCGAAGGCTCGTCCGCGGCGAAAGTGACGGTGGCCGAATTTCACGATTGTCGAGACGGACAGCCGGTCGCTTACGCTCGCGGTACTGAACACGACCGAATAGGAAGCGTGAAGGGTCGCCCGATGAGAAAGCCCGAAGGCTGCGTGACGGCGCAATCCCGAGGGTCCACACTACTCGGGGCAATCCAAACCGTTGTGGCACACGGACTTACGGCTCCCATCGCAGGTTTTACGCGATCTCTATCTACGTCGCCACGGCGCCCTGTAACGGACCACCAGGGCGGGAAGACGGTTGCATCAGAGCCGAATACGGCGTACGCTATGAATACGCGGGCGTTCGCCGCCATTTGCGATGAGAATGGCGAAGGGCGACCACACACCGCCCGCGATGGGTTTGTCATGGTCGATACAACGAACGAACGCGACGAGGGAAGGAAGCGCGAGCGCTCCGGCTGACTCGGAGCGAAGAAATATTGCTTGCGCGGGGAAAAAGAAGAGGTAACCACAAAGGCACGAAGGCACGAAGAAGAAGTATTTTTGTTCTGAACGCGCACCCACGAGGGCGACTCGCAAGTAGGTCTTGATATCGAACGCTTCGCTTCCTTCGTGTCTTGTTTGGTCGCCTTCACTTTTGTGGCAAAAACTGCCAAGGCGGACACACTACTAGCCGTTCCGAGGCTTTCGCCGTCGGTTTGGGCATTTGCGGTAGGCGTGGTGAGAATCCTCTATGTGGCGGACCGAGGACAATTTCGAAGCGCGCGGACGGAGCGGCAAACGAATCCGGACATGGTGGGCGTTGCTTCTCGCGTGCGCTATTCCGACCGTGCAGCGGCCTTCGAGTGGCCGTGCCGAAACGCCGGCGCCAGCCGAATTGATCATCCGCGTATCGCGTACGACGGATCGTGCGACCTTCGTCACCGCCGGCGACGGCG
>JADFIX010000205.1 GCA_022566435.1 Planctomycetota bacterium | reverse complement strand
TGACATGCCCGGTGGAAAGGTGGGACACGCCGAACTGGACATCGGCGATTCAAGGATCATGCTGGCCGACGAATTTCCCGAGATGGACGCGCTTAGGAGCCGCGCATCATAAAATGAGTCATTTATCGCTCAGATTTGCGTCAGATTCAGTCGCGCCCGATTGAGCGAAACCAGAGTTGTCGTTGGCCGACTGCGGAGACTTTCGCGATTGAGAAGCGGCTGAAGATGACGTGAAGATGAGATGAGAAATGGATCATTTGATGATGCGCGGTTCCTTAGCCCCAAGACGGTGGGCGGCACGCCCGTCATGATCGCGCTTTACGTCGAAGACTTCGATACTACCATCGACCGAGCCGTGAACTGTGGCGCCACCATCGTCAAGCCGATCCAGGACCAGTTCTATGGCGACCGTAGCGGCACCATCGCCGATCCCTTCGGACATAAATGGACCACTGCCACGCACATCGAGGACGTGTCGCAGGAGGAAATCCTCAAGCGAGCCGCCGCCCATGCGCAGCCATCCGGCTGACATGGCCGACCTGTTGGGCGGATGACGTTGGCGGGAAGCCGCGCCTCGGATGCGCATAAACTGCGCGTTTCATCAACGCCGGACAATTTGCGGTCGAGTCGATCCGTTCACACTTACGATTGGGCCGACAGATTTTTCAGCGTAGCTCTTCGTTTTTCCGAAATATCGTATCGGACTGTGCCATGGGCGCTTCTGCGGCCGGAGGTTGTGTCAGGCCGGCGCACCGGCTCCATCCGGTCCCAACTCCCGCACAACATACGACAAATCAAAGATGACAGGCGGACAATACATCTAACGTCTTAGATGGTGGGCGAGCGAGTACGGTGAAGTGAGGTGTATGATGTCGAATCTTCCGATCGCGTGTCCTAACTGTCAGAGTCGTTTTGCGATTGCCATCACCGATCTGAAGCCCCCCCGACCTTCGCAAACCGTCTACGTTTGGTGTCCCTGCTGCGGCGAGAGGCATCCCGTGTCGGCCTGTGCCCTGGCGATGGATCGCCAGCGGCATGGCAACGGATCGTGGACCAGCCCCCAACCGGTCCGACGCCGGAGCACGGCGAAACGTCTGGACGTTCACGACGTCGCATAGCCCGTGGCCGGCGACTCCGATATTGAGCTCCACCGCCGGACTCACTTTCTGACAATTGTCGTCGCGGGTGCCATGGTCAAGCGAAGCGCCGCCATGTAATCGCACCTCAGCATGCGCGGGTGCCATCCCGATGTAATCGGGGAGCGCAGCGCCGCAATGTCTTCGCCGCGGCAGCATGGCGGCGCCCGGGAATACCGGGCTTGGCCATGGCACCCATGGCACCCATGGCACGCATGGCACGCATGGCACGCATGGCACCCAACGCCGTGAAGTAGGTTGCGTTTGGTCGCTACCGCCGGAGGGCGGGCTTTTCATTTCCGGCGACTGCTGCCTTTGAGTTCCATGATTTTCACCAGCCCGGTGCCGTCCCATTCGTGCCATTCCCATTGCACGTTGTTTTCATCGAGATACTTGATGGTGCCCTTTCCCTTCAAGCTGCACCACGGTCCGCTCCCTTTGGTGGTGTAATGCCATGTTTTAGTCAGCGGATCGAAGGTGGCCTTTCCGGTGCCCGCGCTGCCGTCGTTGTAGGACCAATGAGATCGAAACACGCGACGTTTGTCGTCCCAGCGCCAGACGGTCAGGGCTTTCATGTCGCCGAGTTTCCCGAGCGTAAAGACATCTTCGTTGACCAGGCAAAAGCGGTCGGCGTGCCATGTGCCCTCGCTGGTGCCGGTCACCATGAGGTCTTTCTCCAGCCCGGCCATCCTTGCCCGGCCCGTCGATTCCCATTTGCCGGCGAACATGCGGAGCAGATCGAGTTCCGGCGGTCGCACGATCTTCATTTCTTTCATCTGATCGATGGTCATGTTCGGCACGCAACCGATCTGGGCCCCGCCTGCACCGACGATCACAAGTAACGTCGCAAGATCACGCGTTTTCATGTTCAACTTCTCCACGGCCTACGCCGTTCTCTTCGGGCGCGGGTCGACATCCGCTGCCTAGCCTCTGATCCGAACAAACCGAACGACCGACGGTGCTCCAACAGCCGCCGGTGCCGACACAAAGTTAGACTGCTACCGCCGCCCCCCGAATAACCCTTTAAGCATTCGCAGTACCGCGCTGAACCACCCCGTTTGCCCGGCCGCCGGCGTCCCGCGGTCACGGCCTTCGCGGTCCGCACGTTGCTGCCGCTTCTTGGCCTTGGCTTCTTGCGATCGTTGCAGGGCGGCCTGCTGGCGAATCCCGGCACGGTCTTTCTTCTCCGCCGACAGCCGCTCGGTCTCGTCCTTCGCCTTGGCCTCCGCCTTTTCGCGTTTCTTAGCCTCGCGGCGCTTGGCCGCCTCGTCCTTCTTTCGCTTTTTGTCCGCAGCTCGCCGCAGGACCGCCATCTCCTCGGAGCTGGTCTTGTCCTCGGCCTCTAGTCGCTGCCGTTCGAGATACGCATCATGCGCGTTGGCGGCGTCCCGGGAAGCCTCCTCGGCGGCGCGATCCGCCGGTCGCGTGGCGGTGGGCCCGCGAGACGCATCGGAGCGGCGAGACGCGGCGGGCCGATGAGACGGGGCGGACGGCTCCTCGTACGGCGCCACATGGCCGTCGCCCTGACGCATCGCTTTCAGCCTCTTGTGCCGCTGTTTCTTCTCTTTGTGGTCCCGCTCCAGCTTGGCCGTCTCTCCGCGTTTGATGGACAGCACTTGCTGCTTGGCCTCGTGGAGCTGCGTTTGTAATCCCTCCACGTGCCCTGCCGCGGCGGCCTTTTCTTCATCGGATGCGGATTTCGGCAACGCGGCCCGCTGCTTCATCGCTTCGGCCAACTCGATCTTGATCGCCTGAACCCTGTCCTCGGCCGGATCCAGCTCCCGATTCTCGCCGTTCTTTCTTGATTTCCTTTCCATGTCGATCGATCCGGGACACCGAGATCTCGTCCGTCGCCTGCCGGATCAGTATACGCGATTACGCCCGTCGCGGTGTAGGGCAGGTGAAACCCGGGGCGATGACACGTAGCCACGAGGGCTCGCACCCGGAAGTTCAACGAGGAACAACTTCCAGGGTGACATCGCGCGGCGACGTGTGAGAAGCGGATGAATCGTCGTTGCGAAGTAGGTAGCTGATGTACCAGTCATGTTCGGTGACCGGTGTGCCCGGTCGTCCGTGGACAAACTCATCGATAATGGTCATACCGCCCATCTCAAAAAGATGGCGATACTGCACCGGCGTGAGAAACCTCAGCGTATGCACCGACTCGAATTCCGTAAAACTGCCGGCCGCACGGTTCAGAGTGAGCATGCGATAGTGCAATATGCACACCTGCTCGATCCGTTCGAGCTTGGGAACCGTGATGCGCACGAGTTCATGATCGGGCTTCTTCTCAACCGAAAAATGGCGGACACTGGGCCGGGGCTCGTCGGCGAACACGGCCGCACCGTTCCACACATCCACGACGAACCGAGCGCCCGGGGCAAGCCCTTCGCGTATGAGGCAAAGATGCGAGAGCATCGCAGCCGGGTTCGGCATGCAGTTGAATACGTTGAACAGACTGACGGCACCACTGAACTTCGTACCATTTTGGTGCCGCCGAAAATCACTGAAATCCCCAGATTCGAAATGGACCGGGGCGGAGCCCGCCGAAGGCGCTTTTTTCCGTGCCTGTGCGATCATGGCAGTGGACACATCGAAACCCGTCGCCGCGAGGCCCGATTCGGCGAACGCGAACACGTGCGATCCCGTCCCACACCCGAAGTCGAGAATGTGCGCACCCCGGCCTCGAACGCCATCCAACTCCAACAACTCCGTGCAGTAACGCGACTCCGCCGCCACATCGCGGTCCTGGTAGATCGTGTCGAAGACGGAGGCAAACTGATCGTGGTAGTCGGCTACCGGCATTTGAACACCCAAGTCGCTCTGATGACCATGCGAACCAGCATCAGTCCGTGTTTGACGAATCGGGATTTTGTCTCCCCGTATAATCGGCTGGTATAGCGCGTTGGCAATTCCGAGATTTTCAGACCCAGACGCGCGGCGCCGAACAGTAGCTCGAAGTCGCCGAAGGGGTCGAACAATCCCAGAAAACCCCAGTTTCTCTCCAGCCTTACAAATTGGCGGCGATCGATAGCCTTCAATCCGCACAGCACGTCCGAGGTCCGCTGACCAAGAAACCAAGTAAACCAGACGGCGAACATGAAATTGCCGACGACGTTCCGTAACCGCATGGCCCCTCGGCTTCTGGGATAGATAAAACGGCTTCCGTTGACATATTCCGAGCGCCCTGACGCGATCAGCTCGAACGCCTTGCGCACGTCCTGTGGCGGGGACGTCTGGTCCGCTTCCAAGAGAATCACCACATCGCCCGTCGCCTCGCCGAAGCCCTTGCGAATGGCGTCTCCTTGCCCCACCCCGTCCTGAACCAGAAGACGAATGTTCTTGTGGGGAAAGGCCTTTATCACGCGCTCAATCTCCTCACGTGTCCCATCGCGAGAATGCCCCTCGACAAAGATGATCTCCGTCGCCGAGCCGACCTGCGGTATGGCCTGGACCATCGGCTCGATGTTGTCGCGTTCGTCTCTTGTTGTCAGCACGATGCTTGCCGAGCTTGCTGACGGATCGCGGTGGCTCGGCACCGGTCGAGCGACGAGGATTTCCGTGCTGGCCATCCGATTCACAAACGGAAGAAGTCCCGCCAGAGCGTTGACCACCGATCCGACGCCGAGCAGCCGTTTCGGACAAAAGAGCTTGGACCGCACATCGATCGTCTCGAATCCCGCGCCATCGAGGAACACGCGAAGATCGCCGACACTCAGCCAGCTTTGTGTTGTTTCCGGTCTCTTGAGACCAAACGCCGCGGCCAGTTTCAGGATCGGCCGCCAGAGGTAGTTGTGTTGCACGATTATCAATCGCGCGGTCGGCGTGCACCAGGTCGCCACGCGCTGAAGCAATGCGAACAGATCGTGGACTTCGCCGACGATGTCGTTGAGTACGACATAATCAAACGATTCCTCGAGGTCGGCCATGTAGTCCGGCGCGAGATGATAGCCGTGGCGGGGAAAACGGTTCCGGGCGGAGGCGATCATCTCCGAAGAGCAATCGACGCCCACACCTCGGGCGGGCTTCATCGCCGAAAGCAGGGCGCCATCCTCACATCCAACCAGCAGAACGGTCTCGCCCTCGGGAACGAGAAAGCGAAGGTATCGAATGAGCTGATCGTGGTAATAACGGTTCTTGGTGCGCCAGCGATCGAGACTCTTGGCTGACCGCTGTCGAAGGACGGCGCACTGATCGAGACAATCGCCGCCGACGGGCACACCCGTTCGTGTATCCACGAGTGGGGACACCGTGCCCACGGATTGCGGCACGCCTCGCTCGTTTCCGATCGATTGGTGAGCGAGCGCGTCCGTACCGCTCGGAGATTCCAGGCTCAACGATGGCTCGAGGTCAACGGTCGTAGGCATCTATTCCCTGCCAAAACGCGCCTCGCATGGCGCGGTCACCAGATCATCGCGCTAGGACCGCGCTAGTGTCACTTGTCGCAACCGACAGTGACGACGAATCCGCACCGTTTGCGATTGAAAGCTGGTAGTTGTGAATACAGGCACAGACCCTGTCGATCTGGGTCTCGGTAAGGTCTAGGCCGCTGGGAAGCATGAGGCCTGTCTCGAAAGCCCGAACTGAATTCACCGGTGCACACGGGACGACGGAATTCTGTTCATCAAAACTCGGCTGGCGATGGAGGGGATAGAAGAAGCGTCTCGTGGCAATATCACTGGCCGCCAGAAACGAGGATAATCCTTCGGGGTCGGAAACGAGGATGTTGACGCGAAACGGCACAACCTCGCCAACGCCGGTATCAATCGGGAGACGCAGGCCGGAACAGTCCGCCAGCCGGTCGCGGTACGTCATTCGTAACCGACGTTTTTTCTCGATGATCTCGTCGAGCCTGGAGAATTGCGCCAACCCGATGGCCGCCTGCATGTCGGTAATCCGGAAATTGTATCCCATATGCTCGTGTAGGAAGGAACCACGCTTGAGTCGGCCCTGGTTCTTGAAATACATGCAGCGGTCAGCCAGATCGTCATCGTCGATCAACAGCGCCCCACCCTCACCGGTCGTCATGGTCTTGTCGGCGAAGAACGACATGCAGCCGATGTCCCCAAACGTTCCGACATGTCGATCACCAAAAGTAGCGCCCATCGCCTGGGCGGCATCCTCGACGACAAACAAATTGTGCCGCTTCGCGAGCGCGATCACGGCCGGCAGGTCGCAGGACTGTCCGTACAAGTGCACGGGCAAGATCGCCTTTGTGCGTTCCGATAAACACGCCTCTACCGCCGAAGGATCGATGTTGAAATCATGCAGGCCGATATCCGCGAACACCGGCTTTGCCCCGGTCAACACGATCGCCGAAGCACTGCCGAAGAACGTCAGGTCAGGTACGATCACCTCATCGCCGGGACCGATACCCAAGACCTTAAGCGCCGCGAAGATCGCCAGTGTGCCATTGGGAACCATGACCACGTGCTTGCAACCGAAGTACTCCGCAAGGGCCGCCTCTAGTTGCTTGGTCTTCTTTCCCTCGGTCAACCAGTTGTCTTCAAGCGTTTGCAGCACACCAATGACTTCGTCTTTGCCAAACAATGGGCTGAACTCGGGAATGCGCATGGATCGCCTCTTCTTTTTGCGGTAACCCGCCGGCAAAGGCGACACGAGTCGCCGTACCACGGGTAGCCTCGGCGGACGATTCCATTATCGGTACTCGGCGTTCCTGCCTGAACAGCCAAATCCCAGATGGCCCCGCCCCAACGATCTGAAACGA
>JADFIX010000204.1 GCA_022566435.1 Planctomycetota bacterium | reverse complement strand
GGTCCCCATCATTGAAGTCGAAGGTAGGTCCGATGTCCTGGATCGGGCTGGTCAATACGCCGGCGGTTCCCGAGGCCGTACTGCTTATGACACCATCAACATAGACCTGCACTTGCCCTGTGGCGGCGTCTCGCGTGAAAGCGACTTGGTGCCACTGTCCATCATTGATGGCCGCGGCGCTTCGGGCCCCGCCGTCATTAGCGGCCCCGACGCCGATCTTGCCTTCGTCGTCAATGAAACCCCACCGAATGTCATCCTTTCCACCTGACTCCTCGCTACCGATGATCGAGGGCGCCGTAAATCAGACGCATCACGGCGACACGAAATCCAATTGAAACGTAGAAATCAAAATGGGGGAAAGCCAGCCGATTTTCCTTTAGAACTGCAGAATCCTCCTCATCATTGGTCGCGATGGGCATGCTCGGATTGACACTTTGATATCGGGCGCAGGGCAGCCCAGGCCGATAATGTACGACGTCCGTCAGTACGTGAATCAATCCAACGATCAGAATGACGCTCTCGCAGACCGATGGATCGAGAGTTCCATTATTGGTCGATTGCGATTTTAGGGACACTGAAAAAAAGGCGTGCCGCACTGAGCCCAGCCATGAACACGCAAGACAGATCCGCCGGCAAAGCCGCGATCCGGCAACGATACAATGGCCCCGGGTCCGAAAACACCGGCGCGGCCGCCGGCATCAATCGATTGCTCGTACAGTTGGAGCGCTCGCAGTGGTGACCGGCGCAAGACATTCGCGTGCGCCAGTTCGAACGGCTCGGTTCTGTGTTGCGTCATGCGTATGACACGGTGGATCAATGCCCGGCGACATCCAAACGGTGCGGCGCATCTCTTCGGCTGATTCCTGATTCCACAACCACCGTCTCGCGGCAAACGTCACGGCAATCGATGTTTGCAGCGGAAGTCACTCTGCGTGAGAAGACGAGGGCGACTCGGCGCGGCGTCTTTCGCGCCATAACCGTTTGGATCGACGCACGGCATCTTCCTTGCCCAAGCAGAACCGGGCCCACACGGCCAGAACGCCGCAGGTCTTGCAGATGTAAAAGAGCGTGCAAACCGGAAGAACCACGATCGTCTCCGCGACGCGTTTGCCTTTAAGCACACGCTCGTTGAAAAAGATGGCCGCCAATTGCAGTGCGAAACACGTAGCCGAAACTCCGAACAGCCGTGCATCGATCAGCCCCAGCGGCAGCGTCAACAGCCCCAGCATGCCCGCCCAAAGATCACGACCGATATACTTTCCCCGCTTGTACCAAAAGCGAGCCGACCCCAGGCCTTGGCGGAACCCCATCCGCAAATAAGTCCGAAGTGTCAGCGGATGGTGATGGACGACCGTCGCCTCCGGCGCGAATGAAAACCGATAGCCCTCCTCCCGCAGCCGCCAGGCGAGTTCGTCCTCGTCGCAATAGTGGGTCAGCGCCTCGTCGAAGCGCAAAGCCAGCGCAATCTCACGACGAAAACCCATACTCCCGCCCGCCACGTCACGCTGGTGCCATTTCGTCGAACGGGTTCGCGAGCTTTCGACATAGGCGCGCTCCGCCAGGTTCGACGGCGGTGGCGTGAGAATCGGACCGGCGGCGGCCGCAATTGTCGGATCGTCAAAACAATCGGAAAGCTCGCCCAGCCAGTCGGAACTCACGGTGCAATCCGAGTCGGTAAAGAAGACGAATTCGCCGGCGGCCGCCGTCAGCCCGACGTTCCTCGCGCCCGCCGTCCCGAGATTGCGCTGGTTATGAACGACCGTGATGGTCCGATCCGCATGCTCGCTGCGAAAGGCTTCCAACCGTTGCGCGGTATCATCGGTCGAGCCATCGTCGACCAGGACGAACTCGAAGTCATTGCGCTTCATCGCCAATAGGCTATCCAAACAGGCTTGTACCTGCTTGCCCCGGTTGTACACGCACACGATGACGCTTGCTTTCATGATTCTCGTTTCGTGATCGCCTAGCGCTGGATGAACGACGCCCATCGCGCAGCGATCCGCCCTACGCAAATGGATTCTCTGAAGTGTGGACGGCGCGTCAAACGGACTCGCCGATTATTTGGAGTCCGCGTAAGCCACGCGCGTCACGGACCGATTAGCGCCACTTCAAACGCGGCAAAATCGTCCAGATCGATGGCGCCACTTTCGTCCGCGTCGAAGACGCAAAAACACGTCGCCACACGGCCCGGCTCGATCCCCGCCGCATCGAAACATACTTGTAGATGAGCGAAATCCGCAAGGGTCACCACGTTGTCGGCGTCGAAATCGAATTCCGCCTGGGTGGTCTCCGACTCGAGTGCACCTCGGTCAAGGCGACAGCCGACCAGCCGCGGCTGACCGTTCAGATCGACCGTACCGTCCGCCACTTCGGTCGCGGGATCACTCGTGTTGATCGCCGGCGACCCGAGCGTCAAGGAATAGTCATCATCGGATGTTCCCAGCAAACCGTCGGGCCCCGCCGCGTCGGCAAACAGCGGGTCCAGTCCGTTGTTTGCCGTACCGCCGAACGAGCCGGTCCAGCCTTGGACCGTGGCGTGGGAGACGAAGAAAGAGCCGGGAGCGATGGTCATTTGGGCAGACTGGTCCAGGCCACCGCCGTCGGCATTGTTCCACAATATGGTGTTGAAAATCGTGACCACGTTACCTTCGAAAACAACGCTCCACATTCCACCGGCGTTGGTCTGCGCGGTATTCCCCGCAACCGTGCAATTGACATAAGAAGGGCTGCTTCTGAAATTGTAAACTCCTGAACCGAACGTTGCGACATTGCCGTCTATCGCGCAATTCGTGTAGGTCGCCTCGGAAATCTCGTTTGCAACCCCTGCGCCCTTCGACGACGCCACGTTTCCGCGAATACGACAGTTGCTTATCGTGGGGCGAGTCGGATCGGGACTGAAGCTTCCGCTCACGAAGATTCCCGCCCAGCGGTCGCTTGGATTGTTCCCATTTGCGAAACCGCCGGTAATCGTAAACCCGTCCAACACCGCTGTTTCGTCCGCACCTTCAACGTTCACCACGCTTACCACGTGATACGCGTTCTCGCACCGAGAGCCACACTCGCCGCAGCATTGAATCGCCGCCAACGCAGCACACAAACGGTCCCACTGATCTGTGCAACACGGCGCGCGCTCCGTACAAACGGCCTGCTCGCAAGAGTTCTGCTCGCACCCGGTTCCCGGGTGCTCACGGCAGCACGTACTCTCGGGTACTTCGACGTCGTCACCGTTAAGATCGCCGCTCAACACGGACTCGTATATCGATAGGTCGCGCAGGTCGGGATCTACAGCGCCGCAACCTGCGAAACCACCCAACACGGCGACGCCTGTCTTCAGCTTGAATGTTCTCGTGCGAATCACCCCCGTCGTCGGTTTGTACGTACCGTCCGCCACGCGGATTTCCGTACCGGCGGTGGCCGCGGTCAACACATCCTGCAAGTCCGTAAACGCCGTACACCAGCTCGTGCCATCATGCGTGGGGCCCGTCGCGTCGCCATCGACGAAGACGACTGTCTGGGCGCGCAGCGGCGGCGCCGCGGATACGAATCCGCCCACCAGCAGCCACAAGACGAACTTATTGATTGAATCTCGAATGACTACGCACCTCTCCCGCAGTAGAGTTTCCGAACCGTTCGCCGTTTGAGGAGGTCCCCACGAGACATTATACGCATGTCCAAGTCGACACGGAACCATGGACTTCGTCCCGGCACAAGGCGAGTTCTAGTGACCGTTCGAATTTTTTTCCTAGCAGGCTACGGACCCCGTGTGGACCGCTTCTCGAGCTGTCTTGCCCAGAAAGCGAGTATTCGCAAGCGTTATCGGGGCCGCGGGGTCATGAGGCAGCGCGTGCCGCCTTCTCTAGGAATCGTCGTACCGCTATGCTTGTGAACAGACGTGGCCTCGGCCGTCAGCTAGACCGATAAAGAGGTTTCGGATTTGGGCGATACGCCGAGGCTCGCTGACACTCGCGCGGAGGAAACGGGTTGACCAGAAGAAAGCCGATCATGTGTATCGTGTGGGGCGCTGCCGCATGCTGGGCGACTATGACGGCCTGCGTTTCGATCGATTTGCTTGCGATCGACTGGGACGGCGACGGAGTTCCGGACGTGACCGACGCCTTTCCTGTCGACCCCACGGAAGACACCGACAGCGACGGGGACGGCGTGGGTGACAACAGTGATGCATTTCCTGACGACCCGAGCCGCAGCGAACCTGCGATGGCCGGTACTTCGAACGAGATGGATGACGAATCCGTGCCGGACGACAGCGACGCCGTGTCGAACGACACCGACACGGGCAACGCAAACGACAATTCCTCGGATGAATCCCCCCCGCCGGATGCGAATCCGCCGTCCTCTGATGGTGGCGGTAGCGGCCGACGGAAGATATGAAACTGAGGCGTGCGGATTTCAGTTGCTGCATCCGCGGTGGGGGAAGGACAAGATAGTCGAACCGTCGTCGGATCAATCCGTCCCCCAGCCTTGCTTCGCAAGGATGAGCCACCCGCCTCATCTTTCCGACTCATCCGTGCTCCCTTTTCCGTCGCACGAATTCGGTCGTCCTCAACGTTCAGTACTGCGAGCGTAAGCGACCAGCCTTCTTCCGATCCGTCGCGCGGCCGCACTATCGATCGAAAGTCCCTTTCGTCTGCGGCGCGGGAAGGTCGGGGTTGAACTGAGACTTTCAAATGGCTTCGTTTCGAAAAGTACTTTTTTTCCTCTGCGCCGGCGATTCTGATGCGCGCTGCCTTTCCGGGGCTTATAACTTCGCGAGCGATCGGGGCGGGGAGTGGTTATCAGTTATCAGTTGTCAGATACGAGCTATCAGCCGTCAGCCATCGGCGGGCGTCGGGCGTCGGTCTGCCGATCCGTTGAAACGGCAACCACAGCGTGTAATGTTTGTAGGTCGCAAAAGTTGACAGGATGATCTTTGGTGAAGCCTTACAAGCGCACATATATTGTCAAACAATTCATCCTGACACCATCATGACACCTTTTCTGGGTTTTCTGGGCCTTTGCTCCAGTATCGGGCGACGATCACCCGGAAGGCCGGAGGGCAACTCAGGACGTTCGAAATTCCGGGTAGGCAGGGCCGATCTGAAATGGTCCAATTCGTTTTTCCGGCCAGGAACGGCGGTCCGATGTGCGGCGACAACTTTCGCAGCCGAGTTTTCTACAAGCTGATCGAGATTGCCGACGTCCCGCGTTTCCGGTTCCACGATATCCGGCACACTTTCGCCAGCCTGCTGCTATCGCAGGGCGAATCCTTGCATTACGTCAAGGAGCAAATGGGCCATGCCTCGATCCAGACGACGGTCGACGTTTACGGGCACCTGGTGCCAGGATCCAACCGGAACGCCGTGAACCGGCTGGACGACGTCGACGACGTACCGCTGAAGGTGGTGTCAGCGGAGGCGGTTTGATCAACAAGATCGTGAACATCGCCGACGTGTTCGCCATCGTCCTCGGCTTCCAGGGTCTCGAATACCACGGACCGGAGATTCACCTGTGCGCCGATCCGTAGCCTCAAACGACGACGGCGGCGTAAGCGCGTAACCATAGCACCACAAAGCTTACGTCAAAGCATTTGTCGTAGCATCTCAGCGCTGCCCGTAGGGGCTCAGCCGGCAGGTAGGCTGAAGTGCCATCGTGACGACGGATGGCATTTCTGGTCCCGTGTCGGTGGGGCATCACTCATGGGTCTTGAATCGGGCCGGCCGGCGCACGCAGCGTGATACTCTGCGTTCGACCCTGAAATCACCGCCGCACGAACGTTCCGCGAATAAGTAAGTATGCAAAGTGTAAGAATGCTCCGCGATCTCCAGCGCGGTTCAAATGTGCATGAGTGGGAACGGAACTTGGACAGTCGTGCTGTATCGATGCATGTCGGGCCGCGTCGAATCTCATCGCGGAATTTCCCGTTTCGAACGAACCCGGCTGACGGTTGTGCCTATTCGTCCAATCGTCGTTGGCGGAGTATTGACGTGGCATTGGCCGGCATGGTAGCCTATTCATCAGGGCTGTAGTGCGTTTGACTGTATCAAAGTGCTAAAAGTCTCGCCAGGCAATGTCCTCACGTTAGAAGGAGTGCAAGTTGTCTATCCGAACCCAAGTGGTGCGCGGATCACAAGCCGTGGCAAATCCTCCTCGAATGGCAGCGGGTCTTGAAGATTCCCGTACGGCGACCGCTGCAAGACGCCGTCGTTCTTTGCCCAGCTGCGCGCGCTTTCGGTTTGGTGTCGGGACGACACTGGCGTTTGGACTGATCTGCACGTGCGCGGCGTTTGGAGTCACCGAATTGGCGTTTAGTCCCCCGGCGCATCATGATGCCGGCAATGGATCTCAGTTCGTAGCGATTGGCGACCTTAACGGCGATCACGTGCCCGACCTTGCCGTAGCGAACCGGATCAGTGACGATGTCTCGGTACTGCTGGGCCTTGGCGGCGGGACGTTTGCCCCTGCGGTGCACTACGCGGCCGGCGACCGTCCTCAGTCAGTCGCGATCGGTGACCTGAACGGCGACCAGTATTCCGACCTTGCTGTGGCGAACGACTACAGCGACACCGTCTCGGTGTTGTTGGGTGTTGGCGACGGGACGTTCGGCCCCGCAGTGCCCTACGCCGCCGGCAACGGGCCATCGTCCGTAGCAATTGCCGACCTGAACGGCGATGGGGCGCGCGACCTGGTCGTGTCGAACGAAAACAGCGACGACGTCGTGGTGTTGCTGGCGGTCGGCGATGGGACGTTTTCAACCGCAGCGCATTACGCCACGGGTGAATTCTCCACATTTGTAGCCATCGGCGATTTGAACGGTGACCAAGTGGCTGACCTGGTCGTAACAAACGCCGGCACCACCTTCGGCGACAGCGTGTCGATACTGCTGGGCGACGGGAACGGGACGTTCGCAGATA
>JADFIX010000203.1 GCA_022566435.1 Planctomycetota bacterium | reverse complement strand
GAATATTCATGGAAGTTGGTCAGAGCGGACGCCGAACAGGCCATCGCCCTCGACGAGACCTTGGGCGAGGCCCACATCGCGCTCGCGGTGTACAAAGCGTCCTACGAGTGGGACTGGCAGGGGGCGGAGAGGGAGTTCAAACGGGGGATTCAGCTTAACCCCAGTCATGCGACGGGCTATCAGTGGTATGCCGAGTTCCTTGCGAGCCAAGGCCGCGTGGACGAGGCGCTGAAAGAAATCAGACGCGCACGGGATCTTGATCCCGCTTCGCGGATCATTCAGACCGTCGTCGGCTTGATTTATTACCGAGCGCACCGATTCGACGACGTGATTGAACAGTGCGCTGAGACCTTGGACTTCGATCCCGACTTCCCGTACGCCCACTATACACTCGGGTTGGCTTACGCGGAGAAGGCGATGTTCGAAGAGGCAATCAGCGAGATCAACGAAGCCATTGCCCTGGGCGGGCGATCCACCGAATACGTCACCGCCCTCGCCTACGTTTATGCCGCCGCGAAGATGTCGGACCAAGCGGCGCGTATTCTTGACGAGTTGAAGCGCCGCGCCAAGACGCAGTACGTCGCGGCCTACGATTTCGCCTTCATTCACGCCGGGTTGGGTGATGAGGATGCTGCCTTTCGGTGGCTCGACCTGGCCGTTGAGGAGCGAGGTCAGGATCTAAGCTGGCTCCTCAAGGTAGACCCGAAGCTCGAATCGCTGCATTCGGACCCGCGATTCGCCGATTTGCTCCGCCGCGTCGGGTTTGAGCCCACGGCGGCCCCGTCTACTTGAAGACGGCCATGAACCCCACTGGGCCTTTTTTGTACTTCTCGATCATCTCCGGCGTACCCATATCCTTCGTCGATTCCGGGCACGGGAACGTATAGGTGCCCGGCTGAATCCCGTGGCTCTTCATCTCGGCAATCACACGCTCGTCGCCGGGAATCTTCTTGTAATCGCCCTTGTGGATCTGAATCACCACATGGCTGATGGACCTTTCGATGAACACAAACACTGCCGAAAGCAGGATCGGCACCCACAACGCCGTCAACGCGATCGTTGTCGCACTCCCATTAGAATATGGACCTGAAACGTGGGAAACATCGTGATTCCTGATGGCAGCGTCGGCGCGGCCCGCGCGCAAACCACAAGACCACCCTTGGCGGTTGAACAAGGGCCGCATGGAGGTCCGCCTGCCGGCTCTCGGGTTCGAGAGCCGTCGTCCAGACAAGCAGACCCACCGTACCCAACGTGACGGTACTCCTTATTTGACGCGCGTATAGGTGATCTCTCCGTGGCGAAATTCCTTCCCGTCTTCGCCTGGCGACCACATTTCGAAGATGAATTTGTTCTCGTTGATGATCCTATACACCCAGCGTTCTTTGGACATCGCCCCGCCCTTCCTCGGGTCCGCGAATTCACCTGCAAGGGTGATCACCTTCCCCGAGGCATCGCATGAGCCGGTAAAGACCATGACGCCGGTGAGAAAGGTATCCGTCCAGACGCTGATGTACCCTTTTGCAAGATTGTCGTATCCGAGTAGTCCGAAACCCTCGAACGGATAAGGAATGGCCTCCGACGGCGGGCTCTTGACTTTCGATTGCAGGAACCGCCCACCGAGTATCCATTCACTCTCGCATTCGCCGGTCGACTCGTTCCATGGTGCATCAGGCGACATACGGAATCTCATCGACGTCTTCCACTTTCCGGCCAGCGTCTTGAGATGGTCATGATGCTTACCCGGCGTGGCATACTTCATGAACACGTCCATCATGGCCGCCATCTCGTCATCGCCCGGCTGCCCTTCCGGCTTCTTGTCTTGTGCAAGAACAGGCGCCGCCAGAATCAACAACAACGTCCAACTCGAAGCTAACTTTGTAATCCGACTCATCACTCTATTCCTTTCGAATTTCCCAACGGCCCGAAGGTCGCAGATCCTCAACTAGAGACCCGTTCGCAAGTCTCGTTCAGCTTTTCTCAAAAAGTGAAACGCAATTCACACGACAACACGCCGCGAATGGCTGGAACCCCACGATTTACGCCCTCCGGCGGCGTCGGTCCCTCAACTCGCAAACATGGCCTCCGCCGCGGCCGCCATTTCTTCCGGTGTGGGGTCGCTGATGTGCGTGGCGAACGACCACCTGTGTCCGTAGGGATCGTCCACCGTGCCGTACCGGTCGCCCCAGAACATATCCGCAGGGGGCATCGTGACGGTTGCCCCGGCACCCGCGGCGCGCTTGATCGCTGCATCACAGTCATCCACAAATTGATGGACGTTGAACGTGCTCGCCCCGAGAGCCTTCGGGGCACGCGATTGCCCGCCGCAGTACTCCGGGAAATCGTCGGCGAGGTAAAACGGGCGTCCACCGACCATCAACTCAGCGTGCATGATCTTTTTACCATCAGGCGTGGGACATCGCATTATCTCCTCGGCACCGAAGGCCTTCTTGTAGAACTCGATCGCGCCCGCGGCATCGTCGACGACCAGATGGGCAATCAGTCCTTCATGGCCAGGCGGAATAGCTTGGGTCATCTTGTTTCTCCACTTGAATTCGTCTCTTGTCTTTCGATGGAATTCATTCCACGGTATCGCTACAGAGTCTTTCCGGACGGCTAGAGCAGTTCCCGTTTTCGTATACCGGGTCAAGTACCATGCGCAGCCCATCGAGCGGCGAGAAACCGCGCAGGCTGAAGCCTGCGGCTCGGAACACAGAAACGGGAAGTGCTCTAGCCCGGGTTCTTCACATAGCGCGGCTGATACAATTGCACGTTGACATCACCGGGCATCTTGAAATGCGTTACCAGGCCATAGCCCTGATCGGAAACTTCCTCGGTGAACTCGACGCCGCGTGCCTTAAGCTGCGACACGGTCTCTGCGATGTCATCGCAGTAGAACGAGACGTCGTGCGTGCCCGACGGCTTGCCGTCCTCAGCGTCGGCCGGATGGCAGCCCATGTCAGCCTCCGGCAGATTGAAAATAAGCCAGCCCTCACCCACGTCGGTAAATGAAAAACCGAGTTTGTCCCGAATAAAATCACGGAGTTTTTCGGGCTCGGACGAATAGAACATGGCATGAACGCCGGTGATCATTCTTGACTCCCTCTTAAAACAGGCGGACAGTTCCGCGCTTTTGGAACGGTTTATGCAAAGGCGTGCTTCGCCCTCTCGTCAATTTCAGAAAACATCGTTTTCGCCTTGTAACGCACTCCTGTTCGCAAATCACAAGTAGACTTCAGACCTAGTGCTTCGGCAACCTCAAATATGCGGGTCAACCAAGAGCCGGGTCGCTCACGCTCGCCGTACTGAACGCAACCGAGTAGGGCGCGCGAAGGCGACGCTTCCTGAGCATCGGTACCGTCCCGATTCCATCGGGATCAGGGAGTGCCCACTTGCAAACCCGCAGAAACGTTGGTGGTACGCTAGCCGCCCGATCCCGGGCTTTCGACATATTGCTCCGCGTCCAGAGGTCTACCCATATTCGTATACAATTCTCGCAACAATTCCCGCGCGACGTTCGTATCGGGATGCGTATCACCGATCTGAATACGCAAGTTGGCAAATCCCGACAAGAGCAATCCCTCGGCCTGTGCATACATGCCTTCACGTAGAAGACTGCGCGCGATGCGAACTTCTTGACTGGCGGTCATCCAATCGCCGGGCTGATGACCGGCGGCGCAGGCAAGATGCCTGCGGTACGACGTCAAGACGACTTTGTGCGGTAGAACTAGGCGACCGGGCCTTGGGGGCGCTCGCCGCCATGCGCAAGTTCGTCCTGCAACCAGACCTTGATGAACCGCCATTCGCGTTCGATGGTTCCCAGAGACAGTCCAAGCGCTTCGGCAGTCTCCTCCGCCGTGAAACCGACAAAGTAACGTAGGTTGACGATCCGACCCTTACGAGGATCACCGGCTTCCAGCTTTCGGACGGCCTCATCCACGGCCAGAACATCATCGCTTGGTGGTTCGATCACGGCACAATCGTCGTCCATCTCGACTCGTTGCCGTCCGCCGCCGTGCTTCAGTCGTGCCCGTCGCCTGGCCCGTTCCACGAGGATCCGACGCATTGCCTCGGCGGCCGCCCCGAAGAAATGTTGCCGACCATTCCATCCCGGGTCCGCATCTCCGACTAACCGCAAGTACGCGTCGTGTACGAGTACCGTTGCTTGGATTGTATGCCCGACCCCCTCACGGGCCATCCGCGCCCGAGCTAGGGCGCGAAGCTCGTCCTATATGAGCGGAAGCAGCTCTTCCGCCCATCGCGGTTCGTCGGTCTCGTTCGCTTGGCGCAAGCGCGTGACGGCGCCACGGCGATCTTTGTTATCCTTGTGCTGCATCGCGTTCATCTCGAGCGTCGTCCCGAATTCATCTGGTCATCGATCACCTAGCGTCGGTGGGTAGCCTGCATCGGTCAAGGGGCGAGGGGTCGATTGCATCATCTACCGGCCACTTCCTTTCGTCGATGACTTCGCCCAGACCATCGTGGAATCCGCCACCACCAAAGAACGAGGCCGCTGGCTGAGGTCGTAATCGCCAGCACACTCATCCCGGTCAGGAGCCAATGATTGAAGTTCACGCGCTGACCGTAGTCCATGATATGCAGCATCCAAAAGAAATCGAAGATCCGCCATAGCTTGTTTCGACGCTTGAGAATCTCCCCCGTCACCGGGCATACGTAGATGTGCGGTTGCTTCGGGTGATCCAGGTCGACCCGATAGACGGGCATCCGGCCGCCGCGAAACTCGAGCGGCGGCTCGCCTTCCAAAAGCGCGACCGACGCCACGGCGACCTCTTGTGCGAAGTCGTCCTGTGCCGCCGATTTCGCTTCGCTTTCGCTAATGCGCTGCGTCACGTCGCCGCTCGTGGCATCGACCGATGCAAGCGGCTTGCTCTCTGCACCGAAGAACTCGTACACGATGTGCCCGCGACGTTCGCGAAGCACGGCCATTTGAACGGAAGTGGCGACACCGATCTCACTCGATGCACGAGCGATGGCCTCCTGCGGGGAAAGCCGAACGCCGCTGAGGTCGAGCTGTGACTCAGCATTGCGTTTTATGTCAAACTCACCGCGCACGTTCTTGATGTGCAGGATACTAAACGTGAAGCCGCCGATGCTCCACGCCAGAAGTTGAACGCTCACCAGGAGCCCTATCCATCGATGGACGAGATACCAGCTCTTCTTCCAACGTATCATTCGTTAATCTCCGTCAAGATTCACGTGATGCGAATCGGCACTTAGGTTACAGGGAACCCACGTCTTTCGCACTGACGGCTTTCGCTGCAAACGGGTTCCACGGTGACCCTCGACGGCCTGGAATCGCCGTCACTGAGGATAGTGGCCGCCGTAATGGCAAATCCGCGGTGCAATCTGCCCTGTTTTTTGCTACTATGGCGCAACGGTTCGAACTGGCTTCCGATAACCTTCTACGGGGAAAAGCGGATGCGGCTGAAGTATCTCAATGCATTCCGAGGCGTCGGTGTACTGCTAGCGTGCTGGATCTCGTCGCAGACTGCCGTCGGTTCGACGCTGAGTGGCCAAGTGCGGCTCGCCGCTCCCCCGAACGATCCGGTGCCGGACGCAAGGGTGACGCTGTTTACACCGTCGATGACTTTCTTTGCGGAAACGCGCAGCGATGCGGCCGGCGCCTATTCGATCGAGGGCGTTCCCGCGGGCACCTACCAACTCGGGTGTGCGGCGTTGGGCTTCGACTACCTCGAAGCGTCCATCACACTTGGCGCAGGTGCCCAACAGCGCGACTTCGACTTAGACCCGGAGTCACACCCGGGCCAGTGGGATGTCATCGGCAGTACAGCGCCCGAGTTCTTGGACGCCACCGATATCGCAGTCCTGCTCCCCGACGGTAGCGTCTACTACTGCCACGACACAACCGATCCGATCCTTTTCGACCCGGTGACCGGTACGAAGTCCTTGCCTTCCGGGTCGCCATCGGAATCCGGATGCATGAACAGTTCGCTTCTCGCAGATGGCAGTGTCATCATGGTCGGCGGCCAGGACGGCTCCGACCCGGGAAGCTTCGTGAACGCCTCTACCGTCTCTCCCGCGCCGATCCCGCTGGCCGCCACCGTTACGCTCGTCGTCGCCATCTACGGTATACTCACGAAGGCCAGAGAGGGTGTCGACGGTAGCACCTCGCCCCGCGCCGGCTGGAACGGTCCGATAGTCATTTCCTCGGCAATGTTGAGACCCACAACCCTTCCGAAAGCGTCTACAGTTAGCGAAAAGTTTTCCGGGTACGGATTCTGTCCCACGTCGTCTATATTGTGCTGGAAGACCGGGTACCCCTTGCCGATCAGGTTGCTGGTGACCTTCAAACGGAAATCGTCATTCGCGTAATCCTCGAATCCCAGTGTCAGCGGGTCTACGCCCCGAATGATGTCGTCGCCTGCGGGGAACGAAGTATCGCTGATCCGCACGAACCGGGCCCTGGAGATGTTTGCACCGAGGTCTGGAGAGTTGTCCAACGCGTAACAGGCCTGTACGAAGTGAGATCGTCCTGCTGTTCCATTGAAGCCGACTCCAGTACATTTGACCGCACCACAGCCCATATATGTGTTGTTCATGGTCCCCGCACCATTACCGAAGCCAGCACCACACTTAACCGCTAGACAATATAGGCACATGAATACCTCACCAGCGCCAGGAGACGTGACGGCTGTTCCACCAAGGTTGTTCATGCGGCAACCGACCATCAGGTTCACATTCTGACACTTAAAACCGTTCTTCGCGCCACCCGTCAATCCCGTTCCGTCCAAAGTAAGTCCATATACAGTTATAGTCTGGCCCAGTACGAGTATATTATTAGAACTTACCGCACCTGGCTTCCATGTCGGCAGTTCTCCTGGTATGGACGTTATTAGAACACGATTGTTTTGAGCCGAGTCCGGCGCGGT
>JADFIX010000202.1 GCA_022566435.1 Planctomycetota bacterium | reverse complement strand
GGCAGGATTCGACGACGGTTGACAGTCACGATGCAGTCCAACAGCCCGTTTAACAAAGCGATCCAGTGCTAAGAAACTCTCGACTAGAAGATACCCGAGTCAACAACGGCGTCGCCATACCGCGGGGTGAATCGCTGCGCAAAGAGTCGGCCAAGGCGAAAGAACTCCGCCGCAAGAGCCACGCGTTGATTCCCGGCGGATGTCACACGAACGCGAAAGGTGACGATCAGTTTCCGATTCTTGCCCCCGGTTTCATCGTCCGGGGTGAGGGCTCACACGTTTGGGACATCGATGGCAAAGAGTACATCGAATACGGCATGGGCAACCGCTGTGTGACGCTGGGGCACGCCTTCGAGCCGGTTGTGGAAGCAGCCGCCGGAGAAATGCGCCGCGGCGTGAACTTCACGCGTCCTGCGTCGATTGAAGTGGAGTGCGCCGAGCAGTTTCTGCGCATGATCCCCGGAGCCGAGATGGTGAAGTTCACCAAGAACGGCTCCGACGCGACCACCGCGGCCGTTAAGCTCGCCCGCGCACACACCGGGCGCGATCTGGTCGCGCTTTGCTCGGACCATCCCTTCTTTTCGACCGACGACTGGTTCATCGGCACGACCGCGCTTGACGCCGGGATTCCGCAGGCGATCAAGCAACTGACCGTCACGTTTCGCTACAACGATCTCGAAAGCGTACAGAAACTGTTCGACGAACACGCTGGCCGAATTGCCTGCGTGATTCTCGAACCCGCGAAGTACGACGATCCCCAAGAAGGCTTCCTGCACAAGGTCCAAGAGCTTTGCCGGAAAAACGGAGCGGTATTCATTCTCGATGAGATGATCACGGGCTTTCGTTGGGACAACGGCGGCGCCCAAGCCGTCTATGACATCGTTCCCGACCTTTCGGTGTTCGGCAAGGCGCTTGGCAATGGTTTTTCGGTGTCTGCTCTGGCGGGCAAACGCGAACTCATGGAGCGAGGCGGACTGCGCGACAGCAGGGAACGCGTCTTTCTACTCTCCACCACTCACGGCGGAGAGACGCACGCCCTGGCCGCGGCCATCGCCACGATGCGGACGTACGAGAATGAGCCTGTCGTTGAGACGCTCTATCGCCAAGGGACAAGGCTGGCCGCCGGGCTTCACGAGGTGATCGCCCTTCACGAATTAGGCGACTACGTCAAGGTCGTGGGCCGGCCATGTTCCCTCGTCCATGTCACGCTGGACAAAAACCACCAGCGCTCGCAGGAGTTTCGCACCCTGTTGTTGCAGGAGACGATCAAACGCGGCGTCATTATGCCGTCGTTGGTCGTCAGCTACGCCCATAGAAACGAGGACATCGACCGCACCGTCGAGGCTTGGGACGAGTCTCTCGCAATCTACAAGAAGGCGCTCGAAGAGGGCGTTGAGAAATACCTCGTCGGCCCTCCGTCAAAGTCTGTCTACCGAAAATACAACTGATCACGGCGTTGACAAACGAGACGTTCATGGCGCATCCACAAATACAACTCGAAGCGACCGGCAAAGCGATGCACGAGCTCGCGACCGAGCTCTATCCGATCTGCCGGAGCATCACCGGCGACGGCGTGCGCGAAACTCTAGCTCGGCTGGGGCGGCTCATTCCACTTGAGGTGCGAGAAGTCCCAACCGGCGAGCAGGCGTTCGACTGGACGATTCCCCAGGAATGGAACATACGAGACGCATACATCAAGGACGCGGCCGGACGGCGGGTGGTCGATTTCCGAGAGTCGAATCTGCTCGTCGTCCATGGCAGCCGCCCGATTCGCGAGACGATCCGCTGGGAAGAGCTGAAGCCTCATCTACATACGTTGCCGGATCATCCCGGGTGGATTCCATACCGAACCTGCCACCACACAAACGACTGGGGGTTCTGTCTGAGTCACGATCAGTTTGAACAGCTCGAACATCTCGCTAAGGCGGCTGACCGCGAATATGAAGTCTGCATCGACGCCACGCTGTGCGACGGGAGCCTAACGTATGGAGAGTTGTTGGTTCCCGGCGAAACCAGCGACGAGGTTCTGATTTCCACGCACATCTGCCATCCTTCGCTGGCGAACGACAATCTTTCTGGAATCTCTGTGGCGACGCACCTGGCCCGATACGTGCGAGAGCAACCGCGGCGATACACGTATCGCTTCTTGTTCCTGCCGGCAACCATCGGCGCCATCGCCTGGCTGAGCGCGAACGAGAGCGATGTCGATCGCGTCAAGCATGGCTGGGTGCTCAGCGTGGTTGGAGACGCCGGGCCTTCGACCTACAAGAAGAGTCGGCGCGGCGACGCCGAAGTTGACAGGGCGTTTGAGCACATTCTGCGCTCCTCGGGCCAGCCATACTCGCTTGTTGAATTCGACCCGCTCGGCTACGACCAGCGACAGTTTTGCTCGCCGGGTTTCAATCTTCCCATGGGCTGCCTGATGCGCACGCCCAACGGACGCTATCCCGAGTATCACACATCGGCCGACAACCTTGACTTGATTCAGCCGGAATTCCTGGCCGACTCGTGGGCCAAGTGTACGGCGGTCGTACGCGTGCTGGAAGGCAACCGCCGGTACGCGAACCTGAATCCCAAATGCGAGCCACGGCTTGGGCCTCGAGGGCTATACCACGCCTTCGGAGCAAGGCCGGACCGAGAGCATCTTCAGGCGGCGACCATGTGGGTGCTGAATTTTTCCGACGGCGGCCATACTCTGCTGGACATCGCCGAGCGTTCGGACATCGACTTCGACACCATCCGCGAAGCCGCGGATTTACTGATAGAGCATGAACTGCTGGAGAAGGTCATCGATCATCGCACGACCGCAGCCGGCGCCGCCTGCAATCCGGAGCGCGCCGATGGCCGCGCGATCCTAGACAACCCGTTGCAGACATGACCCGATACAGACATGACCCGTTGCACAAACAACCCGTTGCACAAATGGCGTAAGAGACGCCAACGCCCAAGCGGAATTCACTTTCTCGCGCTGCGAGATTGAACGCCATTGTGAAGTGATCAGTTCCATTCGGAAGAAAGCCTGCTGGATCGTTGATACACCCGCACCTGGGAGAATCTGAAATGAACAGCGTGTACTACAACACCGACATCAACGACGACCTGCGGCGAGAGCGCCTGTTTGAGGGACAGCTTTTTGTCGGCGCCGCGCGGGAAAGCACATCGGCCCTGTGCGCGTTGGCGCGAGACATGTGCGAGGAAGCGTTTGCACCCTACGACCCGCAAGAGGCCCAGCACCACATGCCGGTGGAAGACTATGTGGCGATTCTCGCTGAACTGAAGCCGAAGTTCATCCACCATCCGCGATGCAAAGAGATTATCCCGGGCATCCTCGCTGACTGCGGTTGCGACCTAGAGAAGACGTACTTCGACGCGCCGCGGCTGCGCACGGTCACCAGCGACGGTTACCTGACAGCGGGCCTGGGATATCCGTTCAAGCCGCACCGCGACACGTGGTATTCGCCGCCGATGTGCCAGATCAACTGGTGGTTGCCGGTCCATCCAATCGAGTCGGAGAACGCGATGGCCTTCCACATGCACTATTGGGACCGGCCGATCGAAAACTCCTCGCACGAGTTCAACTACCAAGAATGGAACCTGACCGGCCGCAAACAGGCGCCCAAGCTCGTCAAGCAGGATACGCGGCGTCAATCCGAGGCGACCGAGCCGCTGCAGCTCGACCCCGAGCTGCGAATCGTTACCGAGCCGGGCGGGCTAACGATCTTCTCGGCGGCTCACTTGCACTCCACCGTGCCCAACACGACGGAACGCACGCGCATCAGCATCGACTTCCGCACCGTTCACATGGACGACCTGGTCGAGAATCGCGGCGCCCCGAATCTCGATTCCAACTGCACAGAAACGACCATCGGCGACTACCTTCGCGGCTCCGACCTGTCGCACGTCCCTGAAGAAATCGCCGAGATGTATGAAAACATCGCGGCCGTTGGCGGGTAGCAGCAAGCCCGCGGGCGAGCCCGCAACGAGCCCGCGGCGCGCCCGAGGCGGTCTTTCGCCGGACAAGTAAACAAACACTTCACACGACTTCATTGATCCAACCGACACAAACCTTGAAGAGGTCCATCGCCATGTTGAATGCAGACGCATCACACGATGTCCCGCTCGCCGCGGCAGTGCCCGTCACTCAGTCGATCACCGCATCCACCGCACGACCGGCGCGCGGCGCCTGCCGCTTTTGTGGTGCGCACGGGCTGCACAGCGTCGTCGATCTTGGCATGTCGCCGCTGTGCGAGAACTTCCTGACACGGGACCAACTGAACGAAGAGGAGTCGTTCTATCCGCTGCACGCGTTGGTATGCGGGGACTGCTTCTTGGTGCAGGTGGAGGAGTACGTCAGCGGGCGCGACATCTTCTGCGGCGAGTACGCCTACTTCTCGTCGTATTCCGACTCCTGGCTCGCTCACGCGCGGCGCTACGCGGAAATGATCACGGCCCGTCTGCAACTGAATAAGAACAGCCACGTGGTCGAATTGGCCAGCAACGACGGCTATCTGCTAAAGAACTTCGTCGAGCGCGGCATCCCGTGCCTGGGAATCGAGCCGGCCGACAACGTGGCGGCGACGGCGGTCGAACGAGGCGTGCCGACGCGCGTGGCGTATTTCGGCCGGGAAACCGCCAGCGCGCTCGTCGCCGAAGGCATTCGGGCCGACCTTCTGGCGGCCAATAATGTGTTGGCGCACGTTCCCGACATCAACGACTTTGTGGCGGGGATGAAAATCCTGCTTGCCGACAACGGAGTGATTACCGTTGAGTTCCCGCATGCCGTGCGAATGATCGAAGGCAACCAGTTCGACACCATCTATCAGGAACACTACTGCTACTTTTCCTTCTACACCGCTGAGAAGATCTTCGCCGCCCATGGCGTTACGCTCTTTGACGTCGAGGAATTGCCTACCCACGGCGGATCGTTACGGATTTACGGTCGTCACACCGAGGATCAAAGCAAGCCCGTCACTCCGGCTGTGAAGAAGATGCGGGATCGCGAGATCGCCGCCGGCTACACACGGCTTGAGACCTATTGCGACTTCGCCGAGCAGGTGGCCGAAACCAAGCGAAATCTGTTGGCATTTCTCATTCAGGCAAAACGCGAGAAGAAAAGCGTCGCGGCTTACGGCGCTCCCGGCAAAGGCAATACCTTGCTGAACTACTGCGGCGTTCGCGAAGATTTCATCGACTACGCCGTCGACCGCAACCCGTATAAGCACAACAAGTTCTTACCTGGAACGCATATCCCGGTGTTTGCTCCGGACAAGATCGCGCAGACCAAGCCGGACTACATACTGATTCTACCATGGAACCTCAAGGACGAGATCATGAACCAACTTGCCTACGTGCGGCAATGGGGCGCCAAGTTCGTCGTTCCCATTCCGGAACTTACCGTTAGCTAGGACGCGCGACTGACCAGCATCATCACTGAGGAATGCATCATGAAAGTCGTATTGTTCTGTGGCGGCTACGGGATGCGACTACGGGAATACTCCGAGTCGATTCCCAAGCCCATGGTGAACATCGGCAGCCGCCCGATTCTATGGCACGTGATGAAGTACTACGCCCACTTTGGGCACAAGGACTTCATTCTCTGCCTGGGCTGGCAAGCCAACGCCATCAAGCAGTATTTCTTGAACTACGATGAATGCGCGTCGAACGATTTTGTCCTGACTTCAGGCGGCGACTCCGTTCGGCTGCTCGGCTGCGATATCCGCGACTGGAGCATCACCTTTGTCGATACCGGCACGGCTTCCAGCATTGGCCAGCGGCTCAAGAGAGTAGAACCGCTGTTGGCCGGCGAAGACACTTTCCTGGCCAATTACAGCGACGGACTGACGGACTTGCACCTGCCTGACTTGATCAACCTGCATCATTCGCGAAATGCAGTCGCGTCGTTCCTGTCGGTGAAACCGACGCAGTCGTTTCACATGGTCAAGGCCGACGACCAGGGACGGGTACAGAAGATCAAGCCGATCACAGAGGCGGGAGTGTTGATGAACGGCGGCTTCTTTGTCCTCGATCAGGAGATCTATTCTTTGCTTCACGAAGGGGAAGAGCTGGTCGAAGAACCTTTCAGCCGAGCAATGGACGCCGGCCGGCTGGCCACGCTGAAGTACGACGGGTTCTGGAGCTGCATGGACACTTACAAGGAGAAGCAAGCTCTGGACGACCGCGTTGTCCGCGGCGACACCCCGTGGGAGCTATGGAAACAACCCAGTGCGCCGGGCGAGAGCGCTCTCCCCATGCCCCAAGGTGGTTGGCCAAGCGACGTGCAGGTTCCCACTCCAGGGTAATGCCGGCGCGCCGCGACAGCCAACTCAACAACGCCAACTCACCAACGGCCAACTCAACAACGCATGTCGCGGCCTGGAAGGTCGCCGTCCCATTGCCAAACAGGTTCGATCACGCAAGTAGCCCCGCGGTTGGAGTCAGGAACGCATCCCATGATCAGGACTCGACTCGAAGGCCTCCGTACTGTCTTGTGCATCGGCGCCCATTCCGACGACATTGAAATCGGCTGCGGCGGTACAGTGCTGAAGTTGCTGAGCGAGTATCCATCGCTCAGCGTCTGTTGGATTGTGCTTTCGGGAGACAACGAGCGCGCCGCCGAGGCGCGACGCAGCGCCGACATTTTCTTGCAGGGAGCCGCAGAGAAGAGAATCGAAATCAAGGAATTCCGAGACGGGTTTTTCCCGTACGACGGCCCTGAGATCAAGGAATACTTTCACGCCCTGAGTCGAGAGGCGGCGCCCGACCTGATCTTGACGCACCACCATGATGATTTGCACCAAGACCATCGCCTGGCGGCCGAGTTGACGTGGAATGCCTTTCGCGATCACCTGATTTGGGAGTACGAGATCCCCAAGTACGATGGAGATCTAGGTCGGCCCAATACATTCGTCGCCCTGA
>JADFIX010000201.1 GCA_022566435.1 Planctomycetota bacterium | reverse complement strand
ATGCACGTTGTCAAGCGGCTGCATCACAACGCCCGCATACGACCGTTCGCAGATTTGCCACCCATTTTGGAATGCGCTCCCAGCCCCATCAGGGGCGAACGGTTTGTAGCCCATGGCGGGCAGCCATGGGTCAGATGCGTGGTTTACGTCCGTAGCCCCTGCAGGGGCGATACCTTCTGTCTTGCGCCTATCGAGGATCAAGAATCAAGTGCCGCTCCTGCCGGGGCTTCACTCGTATGTGGGCATCCTACCCGCGGTTGCCACAGTTGCCACCGCGGGCTTTCGCAGGTTTGCCACCCGAATTGCAATGCGTACCAACTAAATCGGCATGGGGGCGACTTGGTTTCAACATAGACGAAACAGCCTTAGACTTCCGCCCATGTCTTCTGAATCGTTGGCCCTGCGGGATTTGCCCTACTTGACCGCCGACCTGCCGGGAATCGGTGGCGTGATCAAGCGTTACGACGAGGATTTTCTCGTCGAGGAGATTCCACTCTACCCGCCTTGCGGGGAAGGGACCCATATTTATCTTTTCTTGGAGAAGCGGGGCCTGACGACCCATGCGGCGATACGCGAACTCGCCGGGAAATTGCGTAGGAATCCTCGCGATTTCGGATATGCCGGCTTGAAGGATGCCCACGGGGTGACGAGACAGATGATCAGTATCGAACACGCGACCCCGGAGGATACGGCCTCGCTCAGTTTCAGCCGTATTCGTATTCTCTCCGTCGATCGCCATACCAACAAGATCAAGCTTGGACATCTTTCCGGAAACCGATTCGACCTTCGAGTTCGTGACACAATTCAGGCACCATTGGAAGCCGGTCGGGCGATTGTCGATCGGTTGGCGAGTCGCGGTGTTCCCAACTACTTCGGTTCGCAACGATTCGGCACGCGGGGCGATAATGCGGAAATCGGTCGTGCCGTGCTGTGCGAAGACTACGGAAGGGCGATCGCCTTCATGCTCGGCAAGCCGACGGAGGTCGATCGCGGCGCGGCGAGAAAGGCGCGGGAATTGTTCGATACGGGCGACATCGCCGGCGCCGCACGGGCCTGGTCGGGGAAGTTTCCCCAAACGGCGCGTATCTGTCGAGCGTTTGAGGCGTTCGACGGCGACGCCGCCAAAACATGGCGGTCGGTTGATCGCAGCATGCGAACGCTTTACCTGTCCGCGGTTCAGAGCGACTTGTTCAATCGAGTGGTCGCGAAGCGCCTAGAGTCACTGGACAAAGTGATGGTCGGTGATGTCGCATGGAAGCATCGCAACGGGGCCTGTTTCGGCGTAGAGGATGCGGCCGCCGAACAGCCGCGGTGCGATGTCTTCGAGATTTCACCGTCGGGACCGTTGTACGGGCGCAAGATGAAAGCGGCGTGTGGGGTGCCCGGCGAAATTGAAACCGCCATTTTGGACGCATCGGGATTGACGATGGAAAGACTGCGTCCCTGGTCGGGCAAGGGGCTCAGCGGCGCGCGCCGCCCCTTACGCGTGCCTCTGGGCGATCCCGAAGTCGGGTTTGCCGAGGACGAGCAGGGATCGTTTTTTCGCGTGTCGTTCCAACTGCCTCCCGGGTCCTATGCGACGGCGGTCACTCGAGAACTGTGCAAGCCCTGAGCGACTTTTGGCGGGCGCCATGGAGGAATCACGCTTAAGTTAGCGGTTTTGAGATGGTCATCGCATGCGGAGTTCACACGGATCGGTTATTTCGTGCCACAGAGTTCTTGTGGACTGGGAATCGCACGTGCCACGCTGACGTTTTCCACCTCGCACAAGTCCAAGTGTCCGCCGGTCGGTTTGTCGTTCGCGTCCAATTCGACGATGAGCGGACGTGTGTGGTAGCCTGGGTTTGCGCGCACGACTCTGCATTTTGTACCATTATCGAGTTCTACGTAGCTGCCGGGGGGGAAGAGTCCGACGGCATCGAGAAACATCCGGACCGTCGATCGTTCGAACTTGCCCACGTCGGAGAGAATGGCCCTGGTGACTTGGAAGGGCAGAAGCGCCGGGCGGTATGGGCGAGCGTGGGTCATGGCCACATAGCTATCCGCGATCGCGACGATTTTCGAGTACGGGTGAACGTACATGGATGTGCGCCGCCTTGGGTAGCCGGCCTTGTCGGCCCGCTCATGCGATTGATAGCAGATAAGTTGTGCCGCCACGGATACTGAACCTATCTGCTCGACCCAATTAAGTGTGTGGATGGGATGGCGATGAACTTCATCGAACTCTTTTTTTGACAGTTTTCTACTCGCGAGGCGGATTTCCTGCGGCACGTGCAGCATGCCGATGTCCTGCAGCACGGCCCCGAATCCAATTTCCTTGATTTGTTCTCGCGGTAGCCCGGCGCTGGATGCCACGGACATACTAAGCAACGCAATATTGATGCAATGATTGTACAAGTACCTTTCCCTCCGAACCGATCGGCGTCGTCAGTGACGAAAGTACCTAGACAAGGCGCGCCCGGTTGTGCGACGGAAAGTGGCATCCCAATCTCACAGAGACGCGTTCGATCGTGCGTTGAGCGAACCGCGCTTGCGGACGACAGAAGCCTGAAAGCTACTGCCCCTTCGCCGCGATCGATCCATCCATTATCGGTGGGTCTGTATAGGGAAAGACGGTGACGTTCCCGCCGTCGGGCGTGTAGTGAAAATACCATCGGTCGCCCCACGCGCGCATCATGTCGATGCCCAGAATGACGTCCGGCAAATCGTCGTTGTCGAACAATGCGGCACTGACCGAGACGGTACCGAGCCGATCGTGCGTGATTTCTAAACGCACGCGCCCGAAGATCGGGTCGGGTGCGGCGGTGAACAAATCCCGTTTCAGCAGAGTTTCGGCCGCACCGGTATCGAGCAGGGCGCGCACGGTTTGTGTCGCTGTTCCCAAGTCGATCTTGACGTCGATGAACGAACTGATGAATCCCTCCAGGTTAGCCGGCGGGGAACGAAATGGGAGGGCGATGCCGCCGCGCGGCGGCAGCGTCGTGAGCGCTGCGGATGGTTCGGAGAACGCAATGGCGGCCACCATACCTGTCTTGCGGAAAAAAACGATGCCCACGCCGTTACAATCGCAAGAAGATATTCCGACGATGGCACCTTCCGCGAAGCCGTGAAAGCCGCCCGCCGTATAGGAAAAGCTTTCGGTGAATGCGACCGATTCGCGGCCGCCGAAGACGAGGACGTCGACGGAGTCCACGACATTCAGGCCGAAGTCGCTGCGAAGGAGAATCTCGAAACCGCCGCCGGTATCGATGATGGCGTCGCCGACTGGTCGGCCCTCGATTTCCAACGGGATGGCGAACAACGGGGCGGGCGGGGGCGGTAGTATGTCCCCGCAAGCGGCTGCCAAGACCGCCGGATAGCATCCGAGCATCCGAATCCAATAGGATCTAAACATAGCAGATGTCCGCCGGCCGCTCTTCGAATCAGGAGGAATAATAGTCGCCGAACAGTGTCCGAGCGAGGAGTCACAATGGGCATGAAAGTCATGCGATTAGGATAGCGCACCGCGTCCACTTCACTCCTTTTCGCGCAACATCCGCCGAATGGCCGAGGCCGCCTTCCCATGCTGCACCGCGGCGACTAACCACTCCGGCTCCGCTGGGGTCTAGTTTCCGGGAGCTGATCAAGGTGGATGCACGCGTCCATGTGTCGCACCGGGTGTGCGACACGCCTCACCGCACGTGCGGCCGCATGCTGAGCCAACCCGGCCGTTTCAGTGCCACGCTTGACCGTTACGTTCAGTTGGCCACAATCGGTTGAGCGCCGAACTGTATCGAAACTGTGGCGCCGCGCGGCGGGGCATGTTCTTGCGTCTCTCGGGTCGTTGCCTTGTTCGCAACTGGTCTTAGAGTCCAACATATGACACACGAAGGAGAGATGCGATGAAATACCAGGGGTCTAAGCGAGTCTGGGCCGTCTGCTTCTTGGCGGGCCTGGCCACCTTGTCGGTGGCAGTGCGGGCGGAGGAGGTCGAGGTCGTCACGGTCACTGTGAAGGGCCGGGGCATGACCGAAGACGAGGCGTGTCGTGATGCCTTGCGAAATGCTTTGGAACAGGGAGGAAAAATAGAGCTTGCGTCTCGCAGCCAGGTCGAGAATTTCGAGTTGATTCGTGACACGATTCTCTCTAGAGCGGATGGCATCGTGACTGACTACGAGATTCTTCGGCGGGGCGACGCCGTCGGCGGCTTCCAGTTTTGCGAAATCCGGGCCGATGTCAGCAAGACCGCCATTGCATCCACCTGGGGCGAGGTACAAAATGTGCTCGACCAAATCGGGCAGCCGGGGATCGCGGTGTATATTCTCGAACGAATCGACGGTGTCACTCAGGACAGCAGTATCCTGGAATCCAATATCGAGAATCGCCTTCTGGCCAAGGGCTTCAAGGTATACGCCGGTGAGCAGCTTCGTGCGATCGCCGCGAAGGAATCCGCAGACGCGGACCTGGAGGGCAACCTCGCCAAGATGAACGCCATCGCCAAGGACTTCGGCACGCAGATATTTATTACCGGTACCGCGCAGGCAAACGCCGCAGGTGTAAAGGACCTCTATGGCCAGGAAACGGCCATGTACAACGGCGACGCGATGATAAAGATGTACTACACGGATACGGGTCAACTTATGGCCAGTGAACCCATTCCGACCTGGCGCGGTGGGGCGCGGGGCTTCTTCACGCATTCGCCGCAGGCGGGAAAGAAGGCGCTGGACAATGCGGGCAAGGAAATCGTCGAGCGTTGCTACCGCAGTATCATGCGACAGTGGGCGACGCGAATCAGCGCTGGAGGGGAGATCGAGCTACAGATCGAAGGCATGTCGATCGCCGAAGCGTTGAAGCTCAAGAAGAAAATCAAGGCCATCGATCCGGACAAGATCAGGAGCGTCCACGGTCCGCGAGCGACGAAAGGGGTGATGACTTTTCGGATTAAGGCAAAGATGACCGCCGAGGATTTCGCCACGTATCTCGTCGAGGATGATTGGGCGGCGATTATCGAGATCGTCGATCTGAAATCGAATCGGATTCAGGCGAAAAAGGTCGGTCCGTAGCTTGGACGACCATTGTGTTTTTCTCTGAAGTCGACGATGCTCACGGTCTAAGTCGCGGTGTTTGCCGGCAGATGTCGCAAATGGACTGGGTGCTACTGCTCTTGAGCAACGCTTGTTCTGCGATGGAGCGATTGTCTCGGTGATCACAAAAGGACGGACGGATCAATGCCCAGGGAACTACATGGCCAGCTCACGATAGACGGACAACGATTCGCGATCGTGGTGAGTCGCTTCAACGATTTTATCACGGCCAAGCTTCTGTCGGGGGCACTCGACGTCCTCCTTCGTCACGGTTGCAGAGACGAAGATGTGACGGTGGCGTACGTGCCGGGATCGTTCGAGCTACCGTTTGTGGCCAAGAAGATAGCGGAAAGCGGATCGTACGACGCGATCATCTGTCTCGGCTGCATTATTCGAGGCCATACACCGCATTTCGAGTATCTCGCCGCCGAGGCGGCGAAAGGGATCGCCCATGTCGGGCTGGCGACCGGCGTGCCGACCACGTTTGGGGTCATTACCTCCGATACGCTGGAACAGGCGGTGGAACGTGCGGGTTCCAAGGCGGGCAACAAGGGGGCGGACGCTGCGGTGAGCGCGGTGGAAATGGTCAACCTGGTGGCCCAACTGAAGTCGTAAGGGGCCACGAATGCCTGGGGAACGCCGCCAAGCTCGAATCGCCGCTATGCAAGCTCTCTGCCAGTGGGACGTGCAACATGATGTGCGCGCCGAAACGCTGTGCGATTTTTTCGAACAGTTTGGCGCGGTGCCCGCCGCGACCTCATACGCCACCGAGTTGGTCAATGGATTCTGGAAAAACGCCGAGTTCGTCGATGGTCGGATTGAGGACGCGGTCGAGCGATGGTCGTTCGAGCGGATCTCGACAGTCGAACGAAACCTCATGCGAGTGGCCGTGGTCGAGCTGGTCGGCTGCGACGTGCCGCCGCGCGTGATTCTGGACGAGGCGATCGAAATAGCGCAGGAATTCGGCGGCAAGGAATCGCCCCGCTTCGTCAACGGCGTGTTGGACCGCATCCTACAAACACTACCGAAAGCGGAGGAAAACGACGGCTAATGGGTTTGTTCGATAAGTTCAGAAAGGGGCTCTCACGGACTCGCGAAAGAATAGCGAGCGGCTTTCGTGCCGCGCTGCGTGTGGGGCACAAGATCGACGAAGCGACTCTCGGTCGATTGGAAGAAACGATGCTCGCCGCCGACTTCGGCCCTGCGACCACGATAAAACTAATCGATACCGTGCGCGGCGCGTGGAAGGCGGGGTCGTCGGCCAGATTGTCGATTTCGTGAGGGTCGCTGTGGGTATCATACAGCTCCTCGACGGGGCGCGGCTGGAACATCAGCTGTTGAGGCCCGCTCAGCTCGCCCGCCAGGTGAAGACGCCACATCTCCTGCAGGATCGGGTGGCGGTTGCGATAGGGAATCCACAGGAGGTAGGGCAGCTCGGGCCGGCAGTTGCGGATGTATTTGAAGCGCCTGTCACGCACGGCCCGGACCATGTCGTAGGCCTCGTCGTGGCGATCCCTCGAGGCGTGGACATAGTCGCGCGCCGGAGCCGCCTGATCCCCGAGGAACGCCCGACCCTGCATGTGAGCCGGGATACCGACGCCGGCTACTGAGAGCGCTGTCGGTCCCAGATCGATAGTGCTGACCAGCTCGTCGCTGACACTGCCGGCTTCGACACAGCCGGGCCAACGGACGATCAGCGGGACGCGGATACCCGAGTCGTAGGGCCAACGCTTGCCTCTGGGCAGCGGACCATGGTCGCTCCAGTGGACGACGACCGTGTCGTCGGCGAGCCCGTCTTCTTCCAACTCCTGCAGCAGTTGCCCGAGATAGAGATCGCTGTGGGAGATGTTCGCATACATGCGAGCCATGGCTTCG
>JADFIX010000200.1 GCA_022566435.1 Planctomycetota bacterium | reverse complement strand
GATGGTATCGATGCGAATGGCTCCAACGGTAATGTTGACCGACGAACAATGGGTTAGACTTAAGCGTTGGTCTCGCGGACGCACCACGCCCATGCGTTTGGTTCGGCGGGCGAAGATCGTACTGTTGGCCGCCGGGGGTATGCAAAACATCGAGATTGCCGAGCAACTCGGCATCGAACGGACCATCGTGGGCCGTTGGCGCCGACGCTTCGTCGCAAAGGGTCTGGCTGGGCTGGAGAAAGATGCGCCGCGCGGCGGCCGACCCGCCAACACGGCGCTGGCCCGAAAGATCGTGGAACAGACAACCCAGTGCAAACCGTCGAACGCCACCCACTGGAGCACGAACAGCCTGGCCAAAGTGTTGGGGACCAGCCGATCGACGGTGTCGCGGGTCTGGCGAGCGAACGGCCTGAAGCCGCACTTGGTGCGGACGTTCAAGGTCAGCAACGATCCGCGGTTTGTTCAAAAACTGATCGACGTGGTGGGCCTCTACCTGGACCCGCCCGAGCGGGCGATCGTGTTCTGCGTCGATGAGAAGAGCCAGATTCAGGCGCTCGACCGCTCGCAGCCGGGGCTGCCGCTCAAGAAGGGTCGCTGCGGAACCATGACACACGACTACAAGCGAAACGGCACCACCACGCTGTTTGCGGCGTTGAACGTGGCGGAAGGCAAGTTGATCGGCGCTTGTATGCCACGACATCGCCATCAAGAGTTCATCAAGTTTCTCAGGCTGATGGACAAGGAGACGCCCGCCGATTTCGACCTGCATCTGATCGTGGACAACTATGCGACCCACAAACATCCCAAGGTGAAGACGTGGCTCAAGCGGCACAAACGCTTTCATCTGCATTTCACCCCAACGAGCAGCTCATGGTTGAATCTTGTGGAGCGTTGGTTCCGTGAGATCACCGACAAACGGATCCGCCGCGGTGTATTCCGCAGTGTCAAGGAATTGATCGCGACGATTGAAGACTACATCGAGAAACACAACGACAACCCAAAGTCGTTCACCTGGACCGCCAAGGCCGAGGACATCCTCGAAAAAGTCCGCCGTGCCCGGGCCGTCCTTGATAAGATGCAAACAGCGTGAGAAACTACCCTAGCAGAAGCGGACCGCGGGGCGACTGGGCCTCGAATCCTCCCTCCGCCCGAAAGGACGCCCGCGATTGGAGAAGAAAAAGTAGAATGTCCCCTTTTCCTTCCCTTTTCCTTCCGCGGCTGTCGGACTAGAATCGCTGAAGAATTAGTGGAATCAATGGAGACACGCCATGAAGAATATCGTCCATGTGTTTCGAAATGGGTTTGTCCTGCTGGTGTTGATCTCCGCAACTGGTTGTACGTCGCCTTCGCCTTCTCTGCAAGCGGATTGGGGGATTTTGGTCGGCGAGCCCAGGGGCACGCTGCTCAGTGATAATATCGCTCTGATAGCGGACAATCAGCTTCACAACATTTATTCAGACCCGGTCAAGATGTATCGAACGGCGAACACGGATAAACTGATTTCAACATCGATCCGATCAGCACTCCTGGACTTCTATGGTCAGGACGTGCTCCGTTACGTGGTGTCGGAGGAACTCGTGGATCTGCCGATCATACACCTCGGCGATGCGTGTGATTTTTCTTGCACGGGGGAGTTCACCAAGTTTTGCCGCATCATGGAGAACGCATCCAGGGGATGGGTCATGGCCCCCGGCAACCACGACGGTTATTTTTTCGGCAACGAGCATCGCGGCAAAACAAACAGCACTTGGATGGACGCGTGCCGCAACGCGGGTGATCCGCTGACAAAAGACCGCTTCATCCGATATTACTTGGCGGCGCTAATCGGGCAGAAAACACCGGAGGCAACGATGCTGCGTGAGTACATGCAGATCAGTGAGTCTGACGCCGAAGATCTGGTCTATATGTCCTCAGAGAAACTACGGGACCTGATTCCGGACACCGGGGACTGGCTGAAAACGGGTGAGGAGGCAACGTTTCTTCACGCCGTGGCTTGGGACATCGACCGAAAAAAGCCCTGGAAGTCGTATATCGTTCAACGGTTGGTTCTTGACAAACCAAATTCTTCGCCTGCGGACCCAAGCATCGGCGGTATTCTGGTGGACACCTGCCAGTATCGCTACGCCCCTAAGATATTCACCTTCCCGTTCCAGCCGGCGGGCCAAAACGGTCAGGTGCTCCGGAATCAACTGGATGTCATTCGGAAATGGGTCACGCAATCCCAAAGCCCCCCGGGCGACCATCACTCAAAACTGAAACGCGGCAAGCAAAGCGGCAACTTGTGGATTCTGATGGGACACCATCCGTTCGACTCTATTCTTCGCAGCGGCCGGAAGGGCCTCGAGAATAACCGGGAGTCTTCGTGGATGCCGCTTTACTTCTCCGCGCACACACACGACGGCAATTTCATTATCCACGAGACAGGCGAGGACTCCTGGCTCGAACTGAATGTCGGCTCGATTCTCGACTGGCCGCTCGAGTATAGAACGTTTGCGATCGGGCGGCGCGACGAAGGCGGTGGTATCTATTTGCGCAGCCCGCGTTTCAGCGCGCAAGAAGAACTGACGGCCCGCGTATCGGAGAAGGAGGAAAAATGGCAGGTCACGCAGGACGACGATGACTACTACCTTTGCCACGCGCATGTCGACACCTTCAGCGCCGAGGAAACGGAAGTCGTGTTGAAAAACGCCTTGTTGGCGACCCATCTACGGATGCTGAAGGAAGTCCCGACGAAGGGCTGCCCGACGGAGCCCTGCGCGCGGCCTGACGACGATGCCTGGCCGATCGATCCGCGTAGCGAGGACAATCACAGAGTCGCGTCCGACGGAGAGCTAGCAGAGCTAATCGAGGCAGCCAGGGCCGGAAAACATGATGCCCTGGATGAGTTTCACGAGAAGGTCGATCTACTCTTGGCGCTGGAGACATTCGAAAACTCCCGCCTCCAAAAGGCCTGGGAAGAAGATAGTGACGACTACCGGAACTTCCGGTTTGTCCAGGCGATCTGGGCTAGCAAGTACGACGCGGCCAGAGCCAGGAGGCCGTGGCAGGACGATTGGTTTATCGCCTTACCGAAGGAGTAACGAGTCATGCCGGCAGTAAGTTTTGACAAACTCAACCGCGAGCTGCGCACGGTCCGTTTCTATTTTCGAAACAAGCAGGAGTCCGTCCTCAAGATTCACTGGGAAGCGGGAATCAGCCGCGGGACCACCATTGAGGCGGGCGACCTCCTTGCAAAAATCGAATGGCGAAAAAGCGGATTCGAGGACATCCGCGCGCCCAAAGGATGCGCGGGGACGGTCGAGCGCACAAACCGGAATATTCCGCCGATCAAACTCAAGAAAGAGTCTTTCAGACTGCTCTACCTCAAATAAAGGAAGCGTCCATTCGGTGCATGGCATGGGCGGACGCGCGACGACTAAGGCGAAAAGCTGCCAGCACTCCTACCAGCGCGATCAGTAGGACCGGCGCCCGGATGGAGAGGTCGCGCCCGGTCGAACCCAATGTCGAACCCTCCCCAATCTGACGAATCGTTGCCGCAGTTTGCCGAGCCGCGGGCGGAACCTGTCCCGATGCCATCGGGAGCCCGCGCGGACGCGCGATCACGAATTACGAGGGACGCATGGCCGAAAGTACACAGGGCTTACGCCCGGGGCTATGTTCATTCCATCCGTCCGGGACTAATATAGTGGCCTCTCAGAGGCGATCGAAGGTACATGCGTCGCTTTTCCGTATAGCTTGAATCGATTCGACGTTTTGAATCAATCTGCACGCGCCGGGAGTTGGACTGAATCCCATGATGGGTCTCGACGACTTTCTGATCGGCATCATCACCAACGGCATCGTTGCCTGGCTGGCGGACAAGGATGCCAAGATCGAGGACGCGCAACGGAGGCGGCTCGACGAGATTATTGCGCGTATCGAACGCTCGCGAACTTCACCCGACAAGCTGCGAGGGCTTGCCGCTCAATCCCTGCGTGACGCATGTGCAAAATCGCCCGGGTTGCAAAGAGCCGCCGACGCGATCATGAGCGACCCGGTGCTCGCGCGTGACCTGACGCTTTGGCTGCTCGAACCGGATCCGGCAAAGTTTGACGGGGAGAGGGGCAAGGTCGCGGCCATGCTTTGCAACCGGTTCGAGTGCGAACGGTCCGCCGTCGATGGGCTACTCTCCTCGCTCGAACAGGGCGTAAACGCCGACCTGCAACTCGGCCAACTTCGCGGACACAATGAGCATCGCTTGATTCTGGAAACACTACAAGGACAGAAGGACTGGCAGGTACGAATCGAACGCGACAACGCCTACATGGTGGCCATGCTCGAACGATTGCTGGCCGCAACCGCGCTGCACGGTGCCAGGCCGCTTCGACCGCAACCTAGACCATGGCGGCGAAACAACAAGCTGCTCAGCGGATCGAAGCCACGAATCGAGGACATCGAAGAAGGCCTTGATTTTCGCCGGACGATTCATGAGAAGGTCATGACCGCGATTCGCTCGGCCGAGCCGCCGGCGCTTTTCGCCTTTCTGGGCGACCAGCAAATGGGCAAGACCACGTTTCTTCTTCGCATCGGAATCGAGCTGGCACTCGAGGGCTACCCGGTTCTGGAACCGAATTCGTCGCATGGGGGTGAGCCTTACGCGGATTGGGTGATCAAACATGCCGGCGCATTCCATGACAAACGTCCGCTGATTCTATTGATCGACGACCCGCGTCTCGACAGCGAGAATTTCACAAGGCAAATGACGGCGTTGTACGACCGGAAGGCAAGAATCATCGTACTGACTGCCGAAAACTTGTCCGACTGGAACCGGGCTAATCTCGACCAGAATCCTCTTTTCGAATCGGCACACAGGTTCGGCGTAGGAAACGCGGAGGGCGAGGCAATCGCGGCGGTCGAACACCTCGAACGTACGGGCGCTATTCAAATCGCTTCGGAGCGGCGGGAACGACTTCTTCAAGACGTCAGGCAGATCGAGGGCGGCCCCGGCTTCTTCGAGAGGGTCATCGGTGTCGCCAGCGGTGACAAATATAAGTCGATGTCGCGGATCGTTCGGAACCGGCTCGACGAGGCCGGTGATAGCGCCGACGCGAAAGCGTTCGAAAAACTCTACACATTTATCAGCGTATCCGGAAGCGTCGGTCTAGCGCTACCTGAAGATGTCGCAAAGGCCGTGTTGAGCGAGGCGGATCTGAATCGGGCGATGGCGTTCAACAAAGACATATCGGACCCACCTGTCCTGCTAGATGAGGGCTCTTTCGCCTTTTCACACGAGCGACATGGGCACCAGTTCCTGGCGGAACACCCGGACGGCGAAGCGCAAGCCCGTGAAGATGCGTTGAGGGCGATCGTTGGCGCCGGTGCGGATCATCCGGCGTTCACGCCGTTCATCGGCTTGCTTCTCGAAGCCCATCGCAAGCGAGGACTCGTCGAAACAGCGCTCATGGTTTGGGACGAATTTGGGGACGAGTTTTCTGAAACGCACTGGATCGCGTGCAACAGGTCAAATGTCGTCCACACTTGGAATAGTTTCCTGTATAAAGTAAACCGGGCTAGTGCTGCACTTCCGGTTATGTATCGAGCTCTCGAAATCAACCCTCGCGACCCCAACTTGCACAACAGCTACGCAGTCCTACTCGCCACGGTCGGCGAAACCAAAAAAGCACGCAACCACTATGAACAGGCCCTGGAATTCAACCCCCGCGAAACCAAGGCGCACAACAATTATGCGGCCTTTCTCGACTCTCTCGGCGAAACCGATAAGGCCCGGAAGCATTATGAACAGGCCCTAGAAATCAACCCCCGCTACGCCATTGCCCACCTCAAGTTCGCGGACCTTCTAGAATCGCTCGGCGAAACCGATAAGGCGCGGAGGCATTATGACCAGGCCCTAGAAATCGACCCCCGCTCCGCCGAGGCGAACCACTACTACGCGAGCTTTCTCCAGTCGGTCGAAGAAACGACCAAGGCACGCATCCACTATGAACGGGCCCTAGAAATAGCCCCCCGCTACTCCGAAGCACACAACAACTACGCGGTCCATCTCCTCTCGCTCGGCGAGACCGACAAGGCACGCAGCCACCTAGAACAAGCCCTAGAATTCAATCCCCGCCTAGCCCAGGTGCACAAAAACTACGCGATCCTTCTCCATTCACTCGGCGAAACCGACAAGGCACGCGGACACTATGAACACGCTCTTGAAATCGACCCCGGCGATGCAGTCACCCGCTACAACTACGCGATCCTCCTCGAGGAGTTCAGCGAGCCGGAAAAGGCGCGTGAGCACCGTGAAGAGGCATTTGAGATCGATCCGAGCCTACGTGTGGAATTCGACAAACAAGACGAGTCGACACCGAACGCCGACGGGGATGCCGAAGACAAGTAGCCGTCCTACGTCTACCGTAGGGAGCGGACCATTCAAAACTCCTCCGCTACGGCGGGCGAACGCCACGTTCACGACGCGCACCCCCATCCCGGTGGCGTTCGGGCAGTGTCACGGCTAAAATGATGTCCGAGCGAGAGCGCGAAGAGCCGACTTTACGAGACCTCGAGGAGACCGAAATGTCGAAACCCCGCGTCGCCGTCGTGTTCGGTAGCGATTCCGACTGGCCGGTGATGGAAAAGTGCGTTGCCCAACTGGCAGAGTTCGATGAAGCCGCCCACGTGGAAGTCATGAGCGCCCATCGAGGTCCCGAGCGGGTCCACGCTTTCGCCGCGACCGCCGAAAAGGACGGCTTCGAGGTCATTATCGCGGCAGCAGGAATGTCGGCGGCCCTGGCGGGTACGATCGCGGCCAAGACGTGTCTGCCGGTGATCGGCGTTCCGCTGGAGAGCGGACCGCTCCTGGGGCAGGACGCCCTTCTGTCGACCGTGCAAATTCCGCCCGGCGTGCCGGTGGCCGGCATGAGCATCGGCGCTGCCGGGGCGAAGAACGCCGCCCTTCTGGCCGT
>JADFIX010000199.1 GCA_022566435.1 Planctomycetota bacterium | reverse complement strand
CTCTCTACAATGTCTATTGTATCACTCCAAAAGCTTTTGATGAGCTTGTTGTACTCATCGCTCCCCCGCTCGAGCTTCTTAAAGAAAAAGGAATCATAAAGCTTCCAGCTGTCGAAGCCAGAGATCTCTTTGATAGAATGCTTTTTTATGGATTTATCGATGAAGCGTTCCGCTTCCTTGCAGAATCGCAACACGTCGAACGAGCTGTAGGCCTCGTGCGCCACGCCGATCAGGCGATTCAAGTCGGAAAGAATCCATCGATCGAGCCGAGATCGCTTATCGATATCGACAGTGTGCACCTCGGGATCGAATTGATCCACCCGGGCTAGATTGCAGAAAAACAAATAGACATTCCACCAGGGAAGAATCACGCCTCGGCGTGTCTCGTCGCAGTGAGACTGCCCGAACAGCACATTCCGTTCCGGCGATGTGGATGCGTACAGCCAGCGCATGACATCGACGCCGTACTGTTCAGCGGCATCGTCAAACCAGATGGCATTGCCCTCGGACTTGTGCATGGGCTTGCCTACATCGTCCATCACCAGGCCGTGGCCCTTCAGGATCTTGAACGGCGGGCGATCGACCATCATGGTGCTTATGGCCAGCAGCGCGTAGAACCAATTGCGGAATTGCCCGGGCAGAGACTCGACGATGAAGTCGGCCGGAAACCACTGTTCCCAATACTCGCGGTCGGAGAAATAGCCCAGGGTGGAAAACGGTACGATGCTGGCATCGAGCCATGGATTGCCGACGTCTTTGATGCGGGTGACATCCTGGCTGCCGCATTGGGCACAGCGAATTTTGACGCCGTCGATCCACGGCCGATGGGGCGAATGACCCTCGAATTCATCCCAGCCGGCCACTGCCCGTGCCTTCAGTTCCTCGCGACCGCCGATGACGTCGAAATGACCGCACTCGTGGCATTCCCAGATCGGAAGCGCCAGACCCCAGTAGCGTTTCTTCGAGATCATCCAGTCGCCCATGTTCTTGAGCCAATCGAGCTCGCGCTCCACGCCCCATTCGGGAATCCAGCTCGCTTGGCGGGTGGATTCCATAATCTTGTCGCGCCAGTTCATGTTGATGAACCACTCGTCGACCAACCGGTAGACCAGTTCTTCCTTGCAGCGCCAGCAGTGGGGATAACGGTGGTAGTATTTTTCCTTGGCGAGCAAAACGCCGCGGTCTTTTAGATCGGCAACGATGCTGTCGGCCACCTCATCGAAGCGCCGTCCGGCCAGAAACCCGAATTCAGGACGAAAGGTACCGTTCTCGAAGAGCGGTGCGATCTGCGGGAGCCCCAGCTCTTTCCCTAGATGATAGTCCTCGCTGCCGCAACCCGGGGCGATGTGTACGATGCCCGTTCCTTCCGTGGCTGTCACCTCATCCCACTCGATGACGCGGTGTGCGGGGACGGCTTCGGCCGCGCCGTCCAGCATGTCGAACGGACCGTCATAGGTCAGCCCGACAAGGTCCTTCCCGGGTACTTCCTGCACGACCTCGAATGGGCCGTTGTTTTTGAAATGGGCCTGAATCGACATCAGACCCGGCAGCTTGGATCTCGCACTGGTTTGCACGGGGTGGGCGCGGGCGTTCTCGAAATTCTCCTTGCCGACATAGTAGATCTTTTCGCCCTGTTTGATCTTGACGTAGGTCATTTTCGGGTGAACGGCGGCAGCGACATTCGAGCTGAGCGTCCACGGTGTCGTGGTCCACACGAGCAGGTTCTCACCGGGGCGATCGCGAAGCGGGAATACGGCGAATACGGAAGTGTGCGGCACCTCCCTGTATCCCTCGTTCATCTCCATCTGGCTGAGACCGGTACCGCACCTCGCGCACCAGGGCATGACGTCGTGGCCCTTGTAGATCAATCCCTTTTCAGCGCATTTCTTCAGAAAGGCCCAGATGCCGTAATTGTTCTCGTCCGACATCGTGTAATAGGAATTGTCCCAGTCCATCCAGTAGCCGAGACGCTTGGACTGCTCGGATTGGATGGCGGCAAACTTCTTGGCCCGGGCTTTGCATTCGTCCACGAACTTGCCGATTCCGAACGATTCGATTTCCTTCTTGTCGTTGAAACCATGTTCTTTCTCGACCTCGACCTCGACCCATAGCCCTTGGCAGTCAAAGCCGTTTTGGTAGCGCAGCTCCCGCCCGATCGCGGCGTGATAGCGCTGATAGAGGTCCTTGTAGGTGCGTCCCCACGCATGGTGAACGCCCATCGGGTTGTTGGCGGTGATCGGGCCGTCGAGAAACGACCATTTCGGCTTACCTTTGTTGATTTCTCGTAGCTTTTCGAACGCCCCGGTCCGCTCCCAGAAATCGAGCACGGCCCGTTCTTGAGCGGGAAAATCGACTTTCGGATCAACCTTCTCAAACGCCATGAGTCGCTCCTACTTCGCGTGCGGTACTGCCGGCAGGTCGTCGGCCGATCCACGCACCGCGGATGCGACAACCTCGAATCAAAGCTGCCGCGAACTATAACCGGGTTCGACATTGCGGTGAATTGTCACCCGGAATGCGGAAAGAGAAGACTCTTCCGGTCAAAAATAAAAGACGAAAGCCTGCTTCAGGAAGAGGCCGACGACAAAATAGATTGGTAATACCAATTTTGCCGTTCGAATCACATCAGGAGCCCGTGTGCGCCTATGGCAAAACCCCGCTTGCTCAAGATGGTCCTCTTGCAAACCGATAGCCAAAGCAAGGCTGTGGGTCTCCGCTCGTTTAGGGTAAGCAGCTTTAGCTGGGGGTCCGAACATCGGCGAGTTCGGATCCCCTTTTTTTGCGCGCCCGCATGAATCGGTAGCGCGCTCGAAGTCTTGCGGAGTTGTTTAGCGCATTAGGTCGCACGACGTCGTTCACGATTGCACACGGATTAAATGCGTACGCGAACTCTCGTCACGTCTGGCGAACGCGTATCGCAAGGCCGCCGACATCTTTGGGTCGCGGATACCACCGGATTGGCTGCCGGCTGACGGCCCTGCCTGGGCTCATTCTCCAAGAGGCGGAATCTTACCGGCTTTCTCGAGCATGTCGCACAGGGCAATCGTGGCTTCCTGAGGCGACATGGACGACGTATCGATCACCATCTCCGGCTTGTCCGGCGCCTCGTACGGGTCGTCAATGCCCGTGAAGCCCTTGATTTCACCCGCCCGTGCCTTCTTGTAGAGGCCCTTGGGATCGCGTTTCTCGCAAACATCGAGAGGGGTATCACAAAACACTTCGAAAAAGCCGTCGCTACCAACGGTCTCGCGGGCCGCGATGCGGTCGTTCTTGTAGGGGCTGATGAATGCCGTCAAGGTGATAATCCCGGCATCCACAAAGAGCTTTCCGACCTCGCCGATCCGACGGATGTTTTCCGCGCGCTCTTCAGCGCTGAAGCCCAAGTTCTTGTTCAGCCCATGCCGGATGTTGTCCCCGTCCAACACGTAGCAGAGATGCCCGCGCTGAACCAGTGCGTGCTCCAGCGTATAGGCAATCGTGCTCTTTCCGGAGCCGCTCAGCCCGGTGAACCAGATCAACGCCCCTTTCTGTTCCAGCAGTTTCTCCCGTTCCTCACAGTTGACATGCCCCTCGTGCCAAGTGATGTTCGTTGCTTTGATCTTCGTCACCGACCTACTCCTCCGCAATTAAGCGTTTTTCTAAACCTGTGAAAACCAAGCGGGAGTATAGGCAAGGCATCGAGCGTGCTCAACCGGAAATTCGCCCCACAGCGACCGATACATTGTCCGGACGGTTGGTTCACCCGATAATCGCAGTACGATGCAGCATGTCGACAAATTTTCGGCCCGAAAACAAGGTTTCGCGGCATGGCGCCCCCACCGCCCGAACCGGGCGCGAGGCCCGTCTTCGCAGCGTCGACCAACGCTTTCGGCCATGATCCTCATCCTCGCGGGAACCCTTCCGGAGGGCGGATGCGGCGGTATTCCGGGCGTGCCTCTCCCCAACCAATCGACTGCGATCATAGACGAAAGTCGATTCAGGCTGTTGGCTCGATTCGTCCATTTATCGGACGCGCAAATTATCGACGAGGAGTCACCGGCAAGGCTGACGGTGGCCAGAGCACTGTCGTCCACGGCGTGGCGTCCTCATGAGGCCTATTCGACCCAGATTCTGGATGGCATGATCCGAACGGTGAACAAGATGCACGTGGCACGGGAGCCGGTCGATTTTCTTATTCACACCGGTGACGCCGCGGATAACGCCCAAGGGAATGAATTGGAATGGTTCATGACCGTGATGGACGGCGGTCGGATCGATCCGCGTACCGCGACGGATGATCGCCGGCCTAGCCAGAAACCTGATCCGCTGCTGGATCCACATGTCCCATTTGAGGCGCAAGGGCTCTATCGTAGCGGCGTGCATGGTGACTCGCCGACGATTCCCTGGTACGCGCTCGTCGGCAACCATGACCATTTCGCCGTCGGCGTGTTTCCCATCGTGACGGACTTGTCGGGAAGCCGCATTAGCCCCCTCATGTGGGAGAACCGGATCGGTCTGTTTCTGCCGGTCGACCTGAACCCCGTTGGCGTGCTGGCGTATGCCCCGGTGACGCCGGCCTTTCCCGAACCGCCGATTGGGCTCAATCTACCGACCCTCGTGGCGGCCAATCCAGACCGCGCGTATTTCACAAATCGGGAATTTATCGCCGTCCATCAGAAGAGCCCTTCACAGCCGCCGGGGCACGGATTTGGACAGGCGCCGACGGATAAAACGTGGTACAGCGTTTCCCCATTGCCCGGCTTGCGCTTGATCGGCATCGATAGCGCGTCACCGATAGTGGAGCAGCCGACGCTGGTCTATTCCGAAGGCGCGGTCTCGCAGGTGCAACGACGGTTTCTGGTTCGCGAACTTCAACGGGCAATGGTTGCCGACGAGATCGTGATCGTCGCCTCGCATCATCCGAGCGAATCACTCGACCCGCTGCTCGGCACGGCCCTTGTGGCCGACTCGCTCATTCGGCTGCTCAACGAGTATTCGTGCGTTCGGCTGCACATCGCGGGGCACTGGCATACGCATGCGGTCATCGACCGCGGCGGTTACCTGGAAATTGTCACCGGCGCGACGATCGATCCGCCACAAGAGGGACGGGTCATCGAAATCTGGCGGGACGGCGAGGAGACCGAGTTGCGGTATTGGACGTTTTCGCATCTCGCGGAAATTGACCCGCCGCCAGGCAGCGACCCGGATCTGTTCGACGATCCACTGATGCCCATGCGTCGAATGGCGGCGGAGATCGCAAACAGGCCTCGATAGGACGCCATGGTCTTCGCCGCGCTGGGTGCCACCGGGATTTGAGAGACGGCATGGCGGCGCCCGGGAATACCGGGCTTGGCCATGGCACCCATGGCTTCAATTCTGAAACGACGAGCGCGGGGCGAGGCTGGGAGGTTTCGCTTCGGGGCCGGCATCGTATGATGTGCCCCATGGCAGATCACGACAAATCCGAAAGGAATGTTTGTCCGCAATGCGGCATGGAAGATTTGACCGAGCGACACTGCAAGGCCGTGTGCGAACAGTGCGGCTACACGGAAAGCTGCGAGGACCTTTTTGCGGAAGATTGATGAAAACACATAAGGCATTCACAGCGCTGGTGACGGCCGAACGCCAACGGCGAGACAATTTCAAGACACTGCTGTCGGCGGTCCTGCCACGTCCGATTGCCTTCGTCTCGACCATCTCCAGCGACGGCGTACACAACTTAGCGCCGTTTTCGTTCTTTAACGGAGTCGGGTCGAACCCGCCGGCCGTCATTTTTTCGCCATGTACCAAAGCGGACGGCACCGAGAAGGACACGATTACCAACCTGAAGCAGGTCGGCGAATTCGTCGTCAATGTCGTGCCGTATGCCATTCGCGACGCGATGAATGAGGCCTCGTTTCCTTTCGCGCCGGAGATCGACGAATTCGAAGCGGCCGGGTTCACCGCGCTGGAGAGCCGCTTCATCAAACCGAGGCGGGTGGCAGAATCACCGGTGCATCTGGAATGCAAGCTCTTGCAGATCGTCCCGGTCGGGGACGGGCCGCTGTCGGCCAACATCTGCATCGGTGAGATTCTCTGTTTTCACGTCGCCGACGACTTCCTGCTTGCCGACGAAACGGTGGACGTCACGAAGATTGACTTGGTGGGCCGGCTCGGCGGCGCAGACTACGCCACCATCCGCGACCGTTTCGCGATGCCCAAACCTTCCGCACCGCGGTAGCGCTTCGTTCCACTTGATATAATGTGGTCGGCCCGTCGAGGGTGCCATGCCCAAGCCGGGAAGATTCTGGGTGCCATGGCCAAGCCCGGTATTCCCGGGCGCCGCCATGCCGGCGCGCGAAGACCATGGCGGCGCTGCGCTTGACCATGGCACCCAGCGCGGGGAAGACTATGGCACCCCTCGTAAGAAACGTCATGGATCGCACCATGCGGTTTGTCGGTGCCAGGCCGGCGCGCTATACTGGGGGCGATGTCAACAACCGTTTCCCCAATCGTTGGAATCTGAAACTGTGAGCGGCGCCCTTTTATCCGCCTTATTGGCCGTCCGCGATAACGCTTTCGTCTGCATCGCACTCGTGGCAGTCGTCGTTTTTCTCGCCACGTCCACACGTCGGTCCGCCCACCGCTGCCCTCGCTGTAAGGAAATCAACCGGGAGGCCGCGATCTACTGCGCCCAATGCGGTACGCGGCTACGCAAGAAATGAAACGCGCGATCGACCATGACGCGCCCGGCGACACCATTGCACCGGACCTGCGCCGCTCCGTCCGCCGCAAACTGTTGCGGTGGTACGACCGAAACAAACGCGACCTGCCGTGGCGCAGGCGGGCGGGGAACCCCTACGCCCAGTGGGTGGCCGAGGTGATGCTGCAACAGACGCGGGTGGAAACGGTCGTCGCTTACTACGACCGCTTCATGAAACGCTTCCCGAACATCGAGGCACTCGCCGGCGCCCGGCACGACACGGTGCTCAAACACTGGGAAGGGATG
>JADFIX010000198.1 GCA_022566435.1 Planctomycetota bacterium | reverse complement strand
GGAATGGGTTTCGAGTTCGCCGCCGCGGTTATCGGATTCGTTCTGGCGGGATACTGGATCGACCGACACTACGGCTGCCGACCGAAAGGTGTCTTGATTGGCGCGGCTCTCGGTATTTTAGGTGGGGGTTACAACCTGATTCGCACGGCACTGAAAGCTTCCCGGCAAATGAACCGTGACGAAAAGGAAGACGGCGGCGATCGAGATGAGTGAGACACGATCGTCCGCCGGTGATTTCGCCAGGTTCTTGCTTCTGGCGGGCGCGATCGTGATCTTCCTAGCCGGTGTCGGTTACGTCCCTACGAAAAGGCTCGCGGGATCGGAAGGCACGCTGGCCATGGCGGCCGGCTGCGTCATCAGCTTGATCGCATCGGCCATGGGTGCCTTGCCCGTGGTCTTGGCACGGCGGCATGCGGGCACGGATAGCCAGGCGGCCGGTCGACGAGTGACCGCCGTAATGATGTCCATGGCCGTGCGGTTTTTGGTCGTCCTGTTTTTAGGCTTCTCTGCGGCGTTGAGCGGTTTTTTTGTGACGGCGCCGCTCTTGGTTTGGTTAGCGATCAGCTACGTCGCGCTGCTCGCGTCGGACACAGTATTCGCGTTGCGAGTCCTAAAGGACTCGGATACATAGGAGACATGATGGGCGTTGGGGTATCCATACTCGCGAGCGGCAATCCGCTGGAACACGTTATTCAGCATCCCCTTACGAGCGTGGACTATGACTTCGGCGGGTTGTGGGGATTCTTTCTTACCCACGAGGGGAAGATTACGATCTTCAGCGATCAACTCGTAATGATGATCCTCGCAGGGTTGCTGCTGGTTTTGCTGATGCCCCGCCTGGTTCGCCGTCGTCAAGGCACGGACGAGATTGGCGCCATGGTACCGACCGGCTTTGCGAATTTTATCGAGTCGGTTTGCCAATACCTCCGCAAAGAAGTAGCCGAACCAAACCTGCGGCATCACACCGACCGCTTTATCAAGTACATCTGGAGCGTCTTCTTTTTCATCTTGACGATCAACTTGCTTGGACTCCTGCCGATACCGGCGATCAGCGCGTTGTTTGACACGCATCTCGGGGGGGCCGCGACCGGCAATATCTATGTCACCGCCACGATGGCGGTGCTGACCATGATCATGATGGTGTTCAACGGCCTCCGCTTGGGCGGCAAGCAGTACCTCGCCCATTTTTGTCCGGGTCCGATCGCGCTGGCCCCCTTGCTGGTGCCGGTGGAAATCATCGGGTTGGGCGCCAAGATTTTCGCGCTGGCCGTGCGACTGTTCGCCAACATGATCGCGGGACACGTTCTGCTAGCCGTTCTGGTGGGGTTCATTATCAGTGCGTGGGCGTCGATGGGCGCGGGCGGCGGTTTGCTGATTGCGGTCCCGGTGGTTTTAGCGAGTGTCGCGATCACCTTGTTGGAAATATTCGTGGCCTTCCTCCAGGCTTTCATTTTTACGTTCCTGACGACTCTGTTCTTAGGGATGTCGGTCGTTTTCCACCATGACGACGACCACGAGGAGGCTCACGCTCACTAGTTTTGAAGAAATGGATCCTGATTTCGTCATGCCCGAAAATGTGTGGGGCACTCGGGCCATGAGGCGTGACTGCAAAGACGAACGAAAAAACGGCAATCGGCTCCACACGATTGTCCACGAAATAGGAATGTCAGAAAAATGAGTAAGAGGTTCTCGAAAATCGCGTTGACGATGATTCTGGCCGGTCTGGTGCTGATGTTTTTCAGCGCCTCGCCGGCGGTGGCGGCGGACGATGAGGGTGCTCAGGCGTCCGCGGCCGAAAACGCAGGGTTTCTGACCACCGACGGCGCCAGAAAACTCGGCGGTGCGATTGGTGCCGGACTGAGTGTTGTCGGCGGCGGTGCCGGCATCGGTCGTGTCGGCGCTAGCGCCGTCGAGGCGATCGCGCGACAACCGGAAGCGGCGGGCAACATCAGCACGGCCATGATTATCACGGCCGCGATGATCGAGGGTGCGACGCTGTTCGCCGTCGTCGTTGGTCTGCTTGCCGTGCTGTAGAAGTTTTCCGCATCAGGATGGCGAATCGCCGCTGCAAGATCAGTGGTGGGTAGACGCCCTTCCGCGAGGTTTGGGTGGTAGGCCAAAAAGTAGGTGCCCCATGAAACGTGTCGATGTCTTGGTATTTTGTTTGGCAGCCACTCCGGCTCTTGCCTCCGGCGGCGAATCGAGCAATCCATTCGCCGGCGATGTTGGCGTTGCCGTTTGGACGGTGGTCATCTTCCTTATTGTCGTGTTCGTACTCGGCAAATTCGCATGGGGTCCCATCCTCGGCGCCTTGCAGAAGCGCGAAGACTTCATTCGCGACTCGCTCGAATCGGCCAAGAAGGACCGCGAAGAGTCCGAGGCCAAGCTGAAGGAATACACGGAGCAGTTGACCGCCGCCCGCGCCGAGGCGAAGGGCATTGTCGACGAAGGTCGCCGCGACGCCGAAGTCGTTCAGCGGAAAATCGAGGATACCGCGAAAAAGGAAGCGACGGCCCTGATCGACCGCGCCCGCCGCGAGATTCAAATCGCCACCGACACCGCGGTCAAGGATCTTTACGATTTGAGCGGGAAGCTGGCAACCGACATCGCTTCGCGCATCATCCGTAAGGAACTCAACGCCGCCGAGCACGAGCGGCTTATCGCCGAGTCCATCGACGAACTCAGTAAGGTCCATCGGAACTAGAAACGGCAGTCGCCGGTTCGCCGGCAGAGAGTAGCAAACGAATGGCAGGTGCCACGGACAAAGAACTCGCATTGGCCAAAGTGTACAGCAAGTCCATGCTTGATCTTGCGGAATCGCAAGGGCAAGCCGACGAATTGCTGGACGAATTGCATGAGCTGGCGGATATGATCGACAAGAACGCCGCGCTCGGCGCTTTCTTGTCGAGCCCGACGGTCGACGTCACGGCCCGTGCGCAGACTCTCGAAAAGGCCTTCCGGGGCAAGGCCAGCGACTTGTTGGTCGACTCGCTACAGGTACTGAACCGCAAAGAACGACTCGGGCTGCTTCGCGCCGTATGCGACACCTATCGCCTCGCCCATGAGGAGTCGCGAAACATCGTGGACGTGCACATCACGACCGCGGTTCCGCTGAGTGACACGCTCCGAGGAAAAATACGTGAAGCGGCGGCGAAGTTCGCGGGCATGGGTGTCGAACTCGTGGAAAGAGTGGACGAGTCCGTGATCGGCGGCCTCACGATGCGGATCGGCGACGAGAAGCTCGACACGACGGTGGCCATGCAACTTCGCCAAATCAGCGAAGCCATGCAGCAGCGCGCGTCACAAGAAGTCCATGGCGGAAAAGCGTACGTGGAATTTGGATAGGAAATCGGCGAAGCCTCTTGAACAGGCAAGACGGTAATCCCGAAAAGTAACTGAAAGTAGCCTCATGAAATTCAAAGTCGACGAGATTTCATCGGTCATCACCGAGGAGATCAAACAGTATCGCAGCAAGGTCGATGTCGCCGAAGTCGGGCAGGTGCTCGAGGTCGGCGACGGTATCGCCCGCATCTACGGCCTGGGCAACGCGATGGCCGGTGAACGCCTCGAGTTTTCCAACGGACAGTTCGGACAGGTATTCAACCTCGAACAAGACTCCGTCGGCGCCGTCATCATGGGCGACTATCTGGGCATCAAGGAAGGCGACGAGGTTCGCCGCACCGGCGAGTTGCTGAGTGTCCCTTGCGGCGACGCCATGGTCGGCCGTGTGGTGGATCCACTCGGGCGTCCTTTGGACGGCAAGGGTGTCATTGAAACACCGCACCGCAGGCCCCTGGAGTTCAAAGCGCCCGGTATCGCTGAGCGACAGCCGGTTACCGAGCCTTTGCAGACCGGCCTCAAAGCCGTCGACAGCATGATTCCCATCGGTCGCGGGCAGCGCGAGCTGATCATCGGCGACCGCAAGACGGGCAAGACCGCCATCGCCATCGATACGATCATCAACCAGCAGGGCGGCGACGTGATCTGCATTTACGTCGCGATCGGACAGAAGGAATCGACCGTCGCGAGCGTCGTGGGCAAGCTGCAGGAAGCCGGGGCAATGGACTACACCATTGTCATATCCGCTTCCGCCGCCAATCCCGCGCCGCTGCAGTTCATCGCTCCCTATTCCGGTGCCGCCATGGCGGAATACTTCATGTACACCCGAGGAGGAGCGACCCTCTGCGTGTATGACGACTTGTCGAAGCAGGCCCATGCGTATCGTCAGCTTTGTTTGCTTCTTCGCCGTCCGCCGGGACGCGAGGCCTATCCCGGCGATGTGTTCTACCTTCACTCGCGTTTGCTAGAACGAAGCGTCAAAATGCGCGACGAATACGCTGTCGTGCCCAAGGACACGCCGAAGGATTCACTCGATCGTACCGTGGCCTTCAAGCATCCAAAGGGGTTCGAGGCCCCCAAAGAACACCGTCCGGACGACGTCCAGGGGTTGTACCACCGACCCGACGGAAAGAAACACGCCGAAACTTGGCTTGATTCACTACCAGACAAGGACAAGTATCGCGTTCACCGCTTTCCGGACAGCGGCGGGTCGATGACCGCGCTGCCGATCATCGAAACGCTCGAAGGCGAAGTGTCCGCCTATATTCCGACCAACGTGATTTCCATTACCGACGGACAGATTTACCTGGAACCCGATCTGTTCTTCGCCGGCGTGCGACCGGCGGTGAACGTCGGCATCAGCGTCTCCCGTGTAGGCGGCAACGCCCAGCGGAAAGCCATGAAGAAAATCGCCGGATCGCTAAGACTGGACCTGGCGTCATTCCGCGAACTCGAAGCGTTCTCCCAACTGGGAACCGACCTGGACACGGCCACCCAACACCAGCTCGATCGCGGGCAGCGCATGGTCGAACTGCTGAAGCAGCCGCAGTACACGCCCTACAACGTGAACGATCAGATCCTCAGCATCTACGCGGGGGCACAAGGGTTCCTTGATGACCTGCCGGTCAATCAAGTGCTCGAATTCGAAGCCGCGCTCCTCAAGCACTTCGGCGACGAATTCCCCGAGATCGGCGAGGAGCTGGATGATACGGGAGCCATGTCCGACGACTTGGCGGATAAGATCAAGAAAGTCATTACCGATTTCAAATCGCACTATTCCCCCGGTGAGAAATCGTAGGTGGATATCGAGTTTTCGGTGAACTTGATCCTAACGTGAAGATAGGCGACTGATGGCCAACAAACGAGTTCTAATCAAGCGACGAAAAGCGGTTCGCAACATCCATAAGATCACGCGAACCATGCAGTTGATCGCGACCGCGCGCTTTCAGGCCGCCTTCAAACGCGCGACAGCCACCAAGCCCTACACTGAGAAACTGGCCGAACTCGTCGCCGACCTGTCGGACGCCGCCGACGATGTCGATCACCCGCTGATGAAGACGCACGACGACGTCAAGAAATCGGCGATGGTCGTCATTACCAGCAAGCGAGGCCTGTGCGGCGGCTTTAACTCCAACGTACTCCGCACCGCGATTCATCATTTGGACGAGCAGGCAAAGGCGGGTATCGAGACCGACGTACACATGGTCGGCACGAAAGGCATCAATTACTTCCGCTTCCTCGGGCGCCCCCTGACTGAGCAACTGACCGATATTTCCGAGGTGCCCCGGTTCGACGAAATCGAACGCATTGCCAACGGGCTCATGGATCGCTTCGCCAAGGGCGAGATTTCATCGGTTTACGTGGCGCACACGAGCTTTCTGTCGGCGGCCAAGCAGCAGGCCGTCGCGCTGCGATTGCTACCGCTTTCGCGCGAGGCGAAAGACGATCGGGAAACGGGTGCGAGACGTACGGCCGTGGAGTATGAATTCTCACCGGCGCCGAAGGAGTTGCTCGATGAACTTCTGCCGGCGACCGTTCGGGCGCGGATGTTTCAGTGCTTCACCGACGCGACGGTCAGCGAACACATCGCCCGGATGGTGGCGATGAAGGCGGCCACCGACGCTGCGGAAGATATGATTACGTTGCTGAGCAGGCAATATAACCGTGCGCGACAGACGCACATTACGATGGAGTTGCTGGATATCATCGGCGGGGCGAATGCAATTTCCTGATTTCGATCGATTGGGTATGCGAATCGCGCTTTTGGCGCCATTCGCCATTCAGATAGTACGAGGTTTGCGGCATGGTAAGCAATAACACGGGACGGGTCACACAGGTCATCGGCTCCACACTGGATGCGGAGTTCGATGAAGATAATCTACCGGGGATCTACAACGCCTTACGGGTCGATGTGGAACGCACCGTACTTGGCGAAACATCCAAAGAAACGCTCTGGTGCGAAGTGGCGGCCCATCTCGGCGGTGGGCAGGTCCGCGCGGTAGCCCTCGGGTCGACCGACGGCCTGCAACGCGGCGCGACCATCACCGACACCGGGCAGCCGGTCACCGTCCCCGTCGGCGAGAAAACGCTCGGTCGCGTATTCAACCTGGTGGGCGAGACCATTGACGGTCGCGGTCCCGTCGACATCAAAGAGCGCCGTCCGATTCACTGCAAACCGCCCAAGCTGTCGGACCTCTCTCCCAAGACCGAGCTGTTCGAGACGGGTATCAAGGTCATCGACTTGCTCTGCCCGCTGGTCCGCGGCGGTAAGGCCGGTCTCTTCGGCGGTGCCGGTGTCGGCAAGACGGTCATCATTCAAGAATTGATCGCCCGACTGGCGCGTTTTCATAGCGGCTATTCCTGTTTTGCCGGCGTCGGGGAGCGCACCCGGGAGGGAAACGACTTGTGGCTCGAAATGCAGGATGCGAAGATCGGCGACACCGGAAAGAGCGTACTCGATCAGACGGTGATGGTGTTCGGGCAGATGAACGAGCCGCCGGGCGCGCGTCTCCGGGTGGCGCTCTCCGCTTTGACCATGGCCGAATATTTCCGCGATGAAACCGGCGCCGACACGCTGCTGTTCGTGGATAACATTTTTCGTTTCTCGCAGGCCGGTGCGGAAGTGTCCGCGC
>JADFIX010000197.1 GCA_022566435.1 Planctomycetota bacterium | reverse complement strand
GGACAACTTGCCCTCTCCAGAACGCAGGACCCGGATTATTTGTGTGGGACTGCCCTGGTTGGTATTTCGGCAAGCCGGCCCCGCTTCTGGACGATGAGCGCACGTCGTTTGGCCGTCAAAGGACCGAAAACGTAGAATCGCCCGACATGGACGCCCACGCACTGGAAAAACTGGAGTTTCATCGGATCGGCGAGTTGCTCTCGACGTACGCGAGCGGCGAACTGGGACGGGAACTTGCGCGGCGGATCAGTCCGGTTACGTCGCGTGCGCAAATTGCGACCTGGCTGGGGCAAGTCCGAGAACTGCTGGACGTCCGAAAGCACTCAGGGATGCCTCCGTTCGGCGGGATTCGCGACGTCCGTCCGCAGGTGCGTTCGGCAGTACCACCGGCGAAGCTCGAACCCGAGGATTTGGCCGACATCGCAGAAACGCTCAGCGGCACGCATCTCATCCGGCAATGGGGCGAGGCGTTGCCGCAATCGGCGGAGCGGCTGGTTCATCTGGTCGAGCGGGTGGGGGACTTTGCGGCGGTGGCCGAGCAAATCGGCGATGCAGTCGATGCACGGGGCTCGATTCTGGACGATGCAACGCCGCGGCTGGGCCGTATCCGCCGTGAGATCGATGCGGCGCAGCGTTCGATCGGGGTGGTGGTGTCGCGGCTTCTGCGTTCGCAGTCGGTCAAGCGGATGCTGCAATATGCGAATTCGACGTTTCACAACGATCGGGTGGTCCTGCCGCTGAAGGCGGAGTATCGCGGGCGGATCGAGGGCATCATCCACCGCAGCAGCGATTCGGGTTCGACGCTTTTTGTGGAGCCGGCGGCGGCGGTCGAGCAGAACAACGCCATCATTCGATTGCGGCGGGACGAACACGAGGAGATTACGCGGATCCTGTGGAAGCTCACGCAATTGATTCATCTCAATCGCGAATCGATTCTGGAGACACTGAACGCGCTGGCCGTGCTGGACCTGGTGACGGCGAAGGTGCGCATGGCGGATCACCTTGGGTTGCATTGTGCGGAGCTGGTCGGTGAGCAAAAAGTTCGGCTGCGAGCGGCCCGGCACCCGCTGTTGCTGATGAGAAACAGGGGCGAACCCCCACCGTCGGATGGGCCGCCGGGTCGGCCCGAGCCCGATTTCGACGGCGAGATCAGCGTGATTCGCTGTCAGATCCCGGGCGTGGTGGACTGCGCGCCGCCTGTCGTGTCATTCGTGGACATCGTCGATGTCGAACCGCGCAGCGCCACGGTCACATTCGGTGTCGATGAGCCTGTCCTCGCCACGGTCCGCTACGGGCTGTCGTGCGGTGCGCTGACCGAATCGGTTTCGGGCGCGGGTTATCGCGGCTCCCATTCGATCGCACTCACCGGCCTGACGGACGCGACGACATATTACTTGGTGATCGACGCCGAAGATCAAGCCGGCAATGCGGCCACCGAAGATAACGGCGGCGCGTGCTTCAGTTTCTCCACGCCCGACATACCGGACTATTTCACTGAAGAATTCAGTGGGGACTACGATCTGGCCTTCAAGTCCGTAGGCTTCACGCCAAACGGGTCTGTCGACTTCTACGCGTCTTGCCTAGACGGCGATGTGTCGTCGTTGCCAACGGACCCCGCAGACGGCACCACGATCTCACTATCGGACGATGATTTCCGACTGATCAGCGTGGGTGGTGGGCAGACCGTCTCGCTATACGGGAACGACTATAATTCGTTCTTCATCGGCAGCAACGGCTTCATTACGTTTATTGCAGGGGATGACGAATACTCGGAATCGCTGAATGCCCATTTCTCCCTCCCACGGATTTCCGCACTGTTTAACGATTTCAACCCGTCAACCGGTGGGACGATCAGTTGGAAGCAGATGGGCGATCGCATAGCGGTCACATGGGAGAACGTTCCCGAGTTTGGCTCGAGTAATAGCAATACGTTTCAAGTAGAAATGTTCTTCGATGGATCGATTTTCGTCACGTATCTTGCCATGGCCGCCAACGACGGTATCGCCGGATTGTCCGCCGGCGACGGCTTGTCTCCGGAATTTTTCGAATCCGATTTGACCGCGCAGGGCGCCTGCGTTCCCTTCGCCGATTGCGATAACGACGGTGACACCGACCAGGACGATTTCGATGTGTTCGAGCAATGTTTCACTGGGGACGGCGGCTCCATTACTGCCGAATGCCGATGCGCGAATTTTGACGGTGACAACGACGTGGACTGTCGTGACTGGAACGAATTCCGGAACTTATGGGACGGACCGGGCGATCCTCCGGATTTCGCACCCTGTGAGCCCCCCGTTGTGGAATCGCTCGGTGGTCGCTACCTAAGCGTCACCCCCTACGCGGGAACGAGCCTTGTGGCCCTGTTGGTCACGGCGGACAGCGAAAACCCAAACGTTGCATGTCTTTCGAAGTACGTTCAGTCGGATGGCACGCTGGGCACCGATCCGGTGTATCAAACCTCCACCGAATGGGACACCATCACCGTCTTCGGTCCGGAAATCGGCCCCAATACACGATATTACGTGTCCGGCGACTACGGCACTCCGGAGACGCCGGTGCTGACTCCTGCCGATTCAGTCACGACGGATGTTTGGGGCGATGCCAACCAGAACACCGTCCTCAACTTCGTCGATGTCCAGCTCATCATTCTGGGATTTCAGAGTTTGACGGATACGCCGCTCGAGGCGATGGATATTGAGCCGTGTGCGGTCAATCGGGAAGTCAACATTGCGGACGTGCTGATCGCCATTCTCTCGTGGCAGGGCGTGGAGTTTTGGACGACCACCTGCCAGCCGCCGTGTCCATAGGCGGCCGGCAATCATGCGAGGAAGGAACGCCCGCGTGCGGCAGCCGTGGGCATCGCCCTTGTACTTCCCTGCGCCTTGGATGCAAAAGACCGGGAGAAAACGGATACACGTGAGCCCCCGCCCCTCGCGACCAACGTTGATTTGGCTGCCGTATTGACCGCTTCGCGACCGCCCACTACCTTGTTTCTCGAATGAGTAGGGATCGTGAGGTGCCGCCGACGGCGGCCGCGATAGTCGTAGAATTCGTCTTGCCCGGGTCGAGTGCGCCGGGCGACAAGTAGTGAGTCCGGTCATGCATCGTCGTGCTTGGAAGATGTTCAGTGCAGTCGGCTTGGCGGTGCTCGCGGTCGTCGGTTGCCGTGACAAGGACCCAACCCCCTCGTTCTATCGCAACTTGGGCACCCAAGACGTACCGCTACTACCTACCGCCTCCGTGATCCATGATGTCTCGTTATTGAAAGGCACGGCCGATTGGGTGCCCTTCCGTGACTTGGCGCAAGCCGAGGCCGGCACTCCGTCCGAGGATGCAACGTCGTCAGGGGATTCGAACGCCGAAACCGAGGCGGAGATTCGCGATCTGTTGAAAGACTACAACGAATTGGTGGCCGATCGTGATATCGACGAGTTGATTGTTTATCACATCGAATCTCATCAAGACACGGCCAAGTTATGGTACGAGGTCCAATTCAGTCTGATGGACAAGGTCGGGGAAATTCAAACAGCACTGACGAGTGCCCTGCCCGATTCTCAAGCTCGGATTGAACAGGCATTTGCACCGGTCGTGGCGGCGGTGACCGGTCTGTCCGTCGATACGCTGACCGTCGAGAGCGACGAATTGGTCGTCGGCAAGCTCGCCGAAGGTGGCGTCGCGGCGATGTGTCGTTTCGTCATTGTGGACGACGAGTGGTTCATCGATTTGCCCGATTTTCCGGAGACGTTCGCGCAACTCAAATCTGAGGTCGACGGAAGCATGGCCATGATCGACGCGGTGAAGGCGGGTCTCGCATCCGGGACGATGCTTGCGGACCAGGTGCTCGCGCAACTCGAGGCGGTTTTCGCTTCCCAGCCACCCGACGCCGAGGCCACCACCGCCGACAATGATGGCGGTGAGGACTCTCCTGACGGATCGCCGGAAGAAACCGACGGCGATTCCTCCGCAACGGATTCGGACTGACTGAATCCTGTGTTTCGATCACACGACTGAAGATCGAGAATCGACGATCACGCGCTTCGCCGGCGAATACCATGGACGGAACACCACTCACCGCTCACAGCCGTGCCGAGATACGTTTATTCTGCAAAGCCACGCTCTGCCCGTTGTGCGCGAAGGGACCGCTGGAACCCTTGGCGCCTGACGAACAGAGCAGTCAGGCGGGAGCCCATACCGCCGGCGTGCGGGTACGATGCAAAGCTTGTGGCGAACCGTCGGAGTTTTCGTTCCGACTCCCTCCCGATCCACCGTCGGAACTTAGCGGCGAGTTGGAGATTATCAATCCGACGGAGGATCCGTCACGCATCATCGACGTGTCTCAGTGGATCACGCTCTATGCGGTGCTTTATGAGGAAGCGGCAAGGACAGCGGCGGGGCCTCGAAAGCGCCTGCTGGAACTCCAAGCCGGCCAATGCTTGGACGAAGCCCTCAAGTTTTTCGAAGATGATCAGAACGACCTTCCGCCGGCGTCCGCGTTCTTCGATGATTCTGCACGGCTTCGTCTGAGAGACCATCCGCAGGAGTTTTCTCGACAACGTTTGATCAGTTTTCGAGCGTCGCTTCCGAGACCATTGGGCTAGTGTAGTGATTCGCGCAGTTCGCATCTTAACCGAGCCGCGACCGTCAGGGAGCGGACCGCATTGGACGTCCCGAAAGCCTCAAGAACGGCATGGACCCATGATGCACCATTTATGAATCACTACACTAGAGCATTTGCCGTTTCCGTGTTCCGAGCCGCGGGCGGAATGGAATCCCGAGCTATCGGGAGCCCGCGCGGTCTCTCGCCGTTCGATGTCTCGCAAAAGGGCGATGCACTCGGCATGACAAAACGGAAAATGCTATAATGGAAACCCAATCGGAATGACCGTCTCGGACCCGAGTGGCACGATGGAGTGATGTTGCATGTCGATTGTTACTCGTTTGGATCAACGCAGCGTCTTTTTCGTGCTATCGTTTTGGACGATGTTCGTTTCGTCGACCGTCGGCGCTGTCCCGGCGCGCGGCGCGGGTAACCGCGATTCCGGGCCTATGGCGCTCGTCGAGATTCAACCTCGTGCGACACACTTATCGCACGAGGTTGCGTCGCTTGCGGGCACCGATGATCTTCTTGATTCTCTGCACTTTGCATGGTTCGATCGTCCCTACGCCCGAGCGACGCTGGCGGTTCTGGTCAAAACGTCGGTCGCCCTACAGCGAGAGGTTAGGCTTAGAGACCGTCAATCAGGTGCCATCTCCGACGCACGGGTCCGTCAAATGCTCGACTGGTGCGACCAAGCCGTCGACCGCGTACGTAGCGGCTCGCGGTCGATCAGTTTCCGGCCGGATCGACTCAACCTGAGCGGAATCGAGCGAGCCGACAGTTTTCCGGCTTCATCGCTGTTCGGCGTCGTCGACCGATCGACGGCGACCGCCATCCATCGTCAGTTTCGTGACTTCGACTTACTGGCCGCGGCGGGTTTGCGTGTGTATGCACGTTCGGCGCGAGAGTGGGCGACATTCGATGTACTCGCGAAGCGGGCCACCGGGCTCGGCATCGCCGCCATCGCAGTCAATGCCGCGAATGCCGCTTATCCAGGTGGAGATAAATCAAACGAGCCATTATCTGCCGAATTGTACGGAACACTCAGAGAGTTGGGGATCTCCGTCGTACGGCCGGCGTCACTGCGCGACCTAATACAGTTCTCTCCGGAGGCTCAGGCATCCGAACCACACGCCACCGTTCTGGCACGTCCGGCACTCGGGGAATCCTGGCCGCCGATGATCGCGAGGCATGCGCTCGCCCGCGGCATCTCGGACAACGGTCGATTTGTGACCGACGGCTGGACGTTGCCGCACGGCGCGGAGCCGACGATTGATCAACCCTCTGAAGTTTCGGCGGCCATGTGGGTGGCGGCGTTGGATGGTCAGTCGTTGGGACTGATCCGCGGCTGGCGCGATCTCCGTGACGGCTCCGGCAGTCCGTATCCCAGCCTGCTCACCTGGCCAGCGGCCACGGAAGCGATGTTTCACACCGCGCTCGATCTGATCCGACACGGGGAGTACGTCGCAGCGTTTCGTGAAGCGTCCTCGATCGCCATTGCGGTCAACGAAGACGCGGCCGACGGCCCGGCCGTGACGTTGGGAACAACCGGCGGCGCGGCCTTGGCGAGCTCCTGTTCTGGTCTCATGCCCGAGTCCCTCATCGCGTCCTGGAAACTCTCGATGGTTCCGTAGCGGCGCACGATGCCTTGCAACGCCTTGCGGTACTGGGCCGCCTGCCTGGTGTCGTAGATCATCAAGCCGGTCGCCGGGTCCGTGGGCGGCCGGAGGGCGAGCAAGCGTTGCACGTCCTGCAGCACCTCCTCTGGCGAGCGCGTGTCGGCCGCAGTGGCCGTTGAGATGTTCGTCGCAGCCACAGCTAAAGCCTCACAGCAAAATTGCCCAAGACACTTAATAGCAGCCTGGGCGAGCGAATGGAGCGGCGAAGGCCGAGCTACCTTACGGCGTAAGGTCCGACATTCGGTTGCTGTTACGGCGAGCGTTGAGGTCGGGTATTTTAGGCCATGCTTGATTAGTTGAGGCAGTAACATGGCGACAATCACCGATTTGACGCGCGCGCTCTCCGATCAGCTTGGCGTCGAGCACTCGGCCGTGGCCTGGGCGGCGCGCAAGCTGCAGCTCGACGGTGCGGTGCCGACCGGCGAACGGGGCAGGCATGGCGGCGTTGCCATGACCGCCGAGGATGCCGCTATGTTGTTGATCGGCTTCCTGGGCGCCCCGCGGGCCGGCGATGCGCCCGAGGCGGCCCGGGTCTTCGGTAAGCTCCCGGCGGTGGCGGCAGTGTACCAGGTGACCGACGGCGCCCGCGTGACACGCGTCGCCCATGCGATCGAAGACATCTCCATCGGACCCGGCGAAGCCGCGCGTCGTGCGGCCCTGACAGGTTCCTTGCACGGCGTCTTCGCCGGTATCATCGA
>JADFIX010000196.1 GCA_022566435.1 Planctomycetota bacterium | reverse complement strand
TTTCTTAATAATGCGATGCAATCCCTCCCAGCGGAGCAGGTCCTGGAGATCTTGCAGGGACTGCACAAAAAGATCGTTTACGATCTCTTCCCTTTTGTTTTCCAATCCGTATCCAGGAGCCGCATCGGCGAAATATTAAAGACCATACCGGAAAAGGAATTTGACGGAGTCCTGTCCAAGGCTCTGGGCTCTCTCAGCAAGGAACGCTCCACGCAAATCGTGCAATCCATGCCGGAATGGTGGTTGTCGCCGAGGGAACAGACGAAAGCGAAGCAAGACTTGTGCAGGTTCTTACTACAGACCCCGGGATAGGGATCGTCAGGCACGCCGACGCAGGATACGAAAATGCACAATCGATAGCGAAGAAGCACGGTATCAAAATGCCAATGTTGAAGTGAAGGACAATTAATACAAGGAAACCCTTTTTTTGAATGAAATAGACGAACATGAGCCGGTTAAGCATCAATGACGCATACCATTCTCGATCAACGACAGAATCTATTCCCTCTATAAAACTGAGAAGAGCATCGTGCTCGCTCTTAAACCGGTCGTAAAAACGCTTAGTTACTCTATCGACATCAAATGCCCCCTCAACACGGCCGGTCACAATAGAGATATTCAATCCGTCTTCTTCCTCGAGGTCGAAGGCAATCTGTTGTAGTTTCTGAATCAGGGGTTCTTCTGTCTGATTAGGCCGGTAGACCTGCTCTCGCCAAGCCGCAGTCTTGCCTGCTTTGCGGCGAACCCACTGCCAATACTGGGTCGTGCGATTAACGTCATGGAAAATAATGAGGTGTTCGAATGTAGTTTTCGCGACCTGACGCTCTATCTTTTGGCGGACCGGATAAGGAGGCATCTGATTGTCTTCTTTGGATTGGCAGGAATAGACGACCTGCCCGCTTTTTTCGGCGACGGCATTTAATACATAATCCTGGCCATCGATATCGACCAGTAAAGGATTGGCGTTATGAAAATTCCAACCAAGTACCTCCACCATCGCACCGGTAAAATCGAATTCCCGGAGTCGGCTTCGTAGCTGTTCAGTATCGACGGGCATGGCACGCTACTCCGGTTGTTCTGTGAATAACCCTAAAGAGCAGATGATCCTGGGTTCTTGAACTTCGGCTTCCATTTCAACGATGCAAAGCCGATCGTCCTGCGACAGTGCGGTTACCAACTCCGAAAGAGTCATGTCGTCGATACCGCTTCGGAGTTGGCGATTCAAGGTGTCTACAGCACTCTGCCGAAGAGTGTAACGATATATCTCGTCAATGGCTTTCAACAGTGCCGACGTGTCGAACAATGATCCTTTGACTTCATCCGCATAACGCTTCATACGTTCGTAGACACGGAACCTGGCCCCACTCGGCCGCCCAAGTTGTCCACCCACCTTTTTTTCTTCTTTAACTATGTGCGCGACTCCTCTCCTAACCAGGTCGTGGTGTTGAGGATTCCGAATAAGCGCAGGGGTATTAGGCAGGCATTGAGCGGCCGACAATATTTCAAATTGAGACTCAGTGATGCTCTTACCTTCTTCATCAATATAGGCCAGCGCGTCGTTTCCCTCAGAAGTTCGCATGAATACGAGCACTCCCTCGGGTCTCCGGTCATCAGGTTCATGGTCTCTGGATGAAAAAACAACGTCTGGAAGTTGTGGAATTGTGCGTTGGAGGCTGGGATCGGCGTCGATTGCATTCTTCCAAATTTGATAGGCGTGAGAGGCTAGATCCACCTCTTTGTCGGCATCGCCATCAAGAATTCCAGCCAACTCGGTGTACAGATTTAAAACTGCCTGCTCGTCCTCGTCATCCTCGAAATAAGATTCGTCGGTTCCAACAACATCTGCATTTTGCTTTAACCTGCTCCTCACACGCCCGCGTAAGTTGATGATTCTCTCCACTCCATCAGCGCGGGCGGCGGCTTGCCCGTCCCCTACCGCGAGGACGAATCGCATGTCGACCTGCAAACCTACTTCCAACTTTGGGACGACACTCGCAAGCACCTGGAAAACACGTTCGGTCACGCCGTGAAATTGGAAATTGAGCCTGGTCGATTTCTCATGGCCGAAAGCGGACATCTCATCGCGGAGATTCGCGCGGTCAAACAAATGGGCGACAACACGTTCTACCTGCTGGACGCCGGCTTCAACAACCTGGCCCGACCGATTCTTTACGGCGCCTATCATCCCATGTCCGTGGTTCCGGCCGACGGCTCCTCGGATGAAAGACCCCTCTGCGACGTGGTGGTCGGCGGCCCGCTGTGCGAATCGGGCGATATCTTCACGCAGGAAGAAGGAGGCTATGTTCGCCATCGTTCACTGCCAAGCGCCAAGGTCGGCGATCTATTCGTCATTCACAGCGCCGGCGCCTATGGCGCGGTGATGGGGTCCAACTACAACTCGAAGCCGCTGGCGGCCGAAGTCCTGCTGCAAGACGGCCAGGCGAGCCTGATTCGCGCGCGACAGATCTTTGATGATCTGATTCGCGGAGAAACAATCCCCAAAGCGTGACGCGGTTGCCGCGAATGTGAGCCTTCGCACTGAACCGCGCATGCCGATTACGGCAATATGTTCGCAAGGGATCGCCCTGATCGCAGCGCCGCCGGATGCAGGGCGTTGCCTTGACTCCATGCCCTCGAGCGAGGTTGCCGCGATGGCCAATCGAATTCTCGCAGTGATATGTTGTGTTGTGATCGCGGCTGCGGCCGTTCAGATTGGCGGCGCGTTGTATCAATTATCGCAGGCCGAGCCCGTCAACAACAACCAGCGGGTCCAACCCATCTCTGGCGGATCGGCGTCGTTTGATCTTGGGCGCAACTCGCCATTTGATCCGAACGACTACGCGCCGATGATCGCGATTTCCAAGGTATTCCCGGCGATTACCGATATCCCCATCAAGCGGTCGGACGAGATCGATGACGAAGTTCGCGATGACGAATTGGTGCTGGGCGTCGAAGTGAACGGCGAGGCGCGAGCGTACCCCATCAACCAATTGACCGGGCCGTCGCGCGAGATCTTAAACGACGTTCTCGGCGATACGCCGCTGGCGGCCACGTGGTGACACCTTTGCAACAACGGCATCGTGTATGCCAGAACGGTCGGCGGCCAACCGCTTCTCTTTCAAGTCTCCGGAAAACTCTGGGGCGACAGCCTCGTGATGAGGGACGACCGAACCGGGAGCGAGTGGAGCCATATCCTTGGGACTTGCGTTGCGGGAAAACTCAAGGACACGAAGCTCAAACTGGTCCCTTCGATCATCACGAGTTGGAAATCATGGCGAGAATCCCACCCGCACACCACCGTCTCGGTTCTGTCGCGAACGGCGCCCGAATTCAACGTGGACATGTACGATCAGCCCGACGGTTTTCTTGTCGGATTGCGGCATGGCGGAGAGGTCGTGGCCTATCCGCTCGCGGAGTTGCTGGAACATCCGGTCATCAACGACACCGTCGGGGATGAGCCGATTGTGGTCGCCTATGATCCGAAAGAAACCGGCGCGATGATCTTCCGCCGTACGCTCGACGACGCGGTGATCGACTTCGACGCCCAAGACGGCGACTTTACAGGCGGCGGGTCCCGTTGGAATCGCACTACGGGAATCGCCCTGGACGGGCCACACAAGGGCAAGCGACTGCTGCGGTTGTCGGCCATCCTCTCGTTCGCCAATGCTTGGAGGCGTTTTCACCCCAACGCCCGAATCTATCGTCACGCCGAACCGTAAGGCGCCGCTCAGGAATAATTTCCGCCGTTGAACTCCTCTCCCTCTGGGAGAGGCTAGGTGAGGGCGAATGAATCGTCTTGAGCAAGTCCTAACCGTTGAAAGCGGCTACGCGGTTTCTTGTTCCCGCAAATTCAGGTCTTCGATCATCTTCTCGCGGATCTTGAATTTTTGAATCTTGCCGGTCACGGTCTGAGGGAACTCCTCAACGAAACGGATGTATCGCGGCGTCTTGTAGCGGGCCAGATTCTCGCGGCAGAATTCGCGGATGTCGTCTTCGCTGACCGCCGCGCCCGGCTTGAGCTTGATCCAGGCGCAAAGCTCCTCGACGTACTTCACGTCGGGAACGCCGCACACCGCCGCCTGCTCGATATCGGGATGGGTGAAGAGGAACTCCTCGATCTCGCGCGGGTAGATGTTCTCGCCGCCGCGGATGACCATGTCCTTGATGCGGCCGGTGATGCGGTAATAGCCGTTGGAAAGCCGCACGCATAAGTCGCCCGTGTGCAGCCAACGGTCGGCGTCGATGGCCTCGGCCGTGGCGTCGGGGTTGTTGTAATAGCCGAGCATAACGACGTGGCCGCGCGTGCAGAGCTCGCCTTGTTCGTTGTCGCCAAGCTCCGCGCCGCTGGCCGGGTCGACTACTTTCACTTCCACATCGGGAATCGGACGCCCGACCGTTTCAACGCGCAGCTCTAAAGGGTCGTCCGTGCGGGTTTGCGTAATGACCGGCGAAGCCTCGGTTTGGCCGTAGGCGATGGTCAGCTCGCTGGCGCCCATCTGGTCAATCACCTGCCGCATGACTTCAATCGGACAAGGGCTGCCCGCCATGATTCCGGTGCGCAACGAGGAAAGGTCGCGCCCCGCGAACGACTCATCCTGTAGCTCGGCAATGAACATCGTCGGCACGCCGTACAGGGCGGTGGCGCGTTCCTTTTCCATCGCGTCAAGCGTGGCGGCGGGCTGGAAGAACTCGGCCGGAATGATCATGGCCGCGCCGCGCACCGCCGCGCACAGCGTGCCCAAAACACAGCCAAAACAGTGATAAAACGGCACCGGGATGCAAATGCGGTCGGCCGCCGTGAATTTCTGGCAATCGCCAATGTAGAAGGCGTTGAGCAGCAGGTTGCGGTGCGTGAGCATCGCCGCCTTGGGGAAGCCGGTCGTGCCGGAGGTGTACTGAAGGTTGATCGGCTCGCCCGGTCGCGTGTCGGCTTCGGCCTGTTGCAGATCGCCGGCGTCGATGGTCCGACCCTGATCGAGCAGGTCGCTCCACGAGATCGCGCCCGCGGGCGTGGCCCCTTTCAGAGACACCACAAGACGCAGCTTGGGAAAGGCCTCGCTCTCCAACATGCCGGGCGTGGCGTGGGCGAGCTCCGGGCACACATCGGCCAACATGGCGAAGTAGTCGGACGTTTTGAACTGATCGACCAAAAACAGAGCGACGCAATCGCTCTGGTTCAACACAAACTTCAACTCGTGCGCACGATAAGCCGGGTTGATCGTCACCAGCACCACGCCGATGCGGGCCGTGGCGAATTGCAAAACGACCCACTCCGGCACATTCGTGGCCCAAACAGCGACGTGTTGCCCCTTCTCAATCCCCAAAGCCAACAACCCCTTGGCCGCCTCGTACACAGCCCGATCAAAGTCGGCGTAGCTCAATCGCAAATCAAGCGCCGGAAAAACCAAGGCGTCGTTGCCCGGATACTCCGCAACCGTTCGCGCAAGAACTTGGCCGATCGTCAATCCTTCAACCCAAGGCGTGAAAGAGTCCGGCATAACGGCCTCCGTGGCGTGTGATGCAATGAGGAAGTATCGTAGCGGCAGCACAGACCCGCGCCGCCGAACCGCGCGATCATATTGTCGCCTCCATTGTCGCCGATATCCCCGATGGCGATCAATCGGAATTGGCGGTGAAGAAGTGTCGGCCTCAATCGCGGGCGAGTTTTCACCCCAGAAAGGAATCTGCTTGCATTCACTGTCGCAGATTGAGAGAATCCGTGGAGTCGCTTTCTCGGCGGCTCCTGCGTCGTCACACATCAACAAGGGCGCGAATCACAGGGGGTATGAGTCATGAAATTGGGTTATTTCTCCTTGGTCATGGTGGTGCTGGCGTGTAATGGCGCCATCGCCCAGGACCCGCCGGCTTCGCGCAAATCTGGAAACTCCGCGAGTATTGTTTATTTGGACAAATCCCGAGGTTGGGCTTTGTTCACCGCCAGAGGGTCTGTGCATCGGGGCATTCTCTCTCGCGAAATCGCTCGACAAGCATTTCTTATTGCGGCGCGAGACGAACTCGGCCTGACGACCCGGGATGCATGGCTAGGCGAGGCGATGCCCTCGGCCGGAAAAAACGAGCCGTTCGATCTGGCCGCAATTCCCGGTGGCCCGTCGCGCTACGGGGTTGCGTCCATGGTCGAAGTCCTGCGAGGTTTCTATCCAACCGAGGAGTCGGTCGATCACTTCCGATTGGACGTGATTGGAAAGGTGAATTCTCAGCCGACCGTGGTCATGGATTATCAGTCGCTTGTCGTGGAAATGGAGAAGCTCTCGCGCACGCGTTTCGTCGAGGCGCTGAAGACGTCTGGATTTAAACCCTCGGACGACAAGAAAGCACACGGCGACGCGGTCCCGAGCGAGGCCATCGAAGACCTTCTTCAAGAAATGACGTTCACGTCTCAGTTTTCCGCTCTGCGACAACTACACGCGGCAATTTACCGGCAGGGCGAGTCCGCTGAACTCTTGGGAGCCCTGGTGCGCGGATACGCCAACCTGGGCTTGCTATCCGAACCGCTCTGGCATCCCTCGCACAAGGTCTTCAAGGCGCGGGCGTTGCTGTACGCGCAACGTCTACGTGTTCGCGAGGCGAACTCCCGATGGGCTAGACGCCATAACGCGTACGCTCTCGCCTTCGCCAGTTTGCATGGCAAGGCGCTGGCTGATCTGGACGACGTCGACGGTGACAGCGACGACGAAAAGGAGCCGTCGAAAAATCCCGAATGGACCGATCTGATCCGGGCTTGCTGCCGGTTCGACCTTGAGGGACTCGACCCGGACAAGGCGCCGCCGGCGCATCGCGATCTGGCTCGCCTGCTTCGATATCTCGCGATTGAACACGCCGACGAGAGGACGCTGACGGTCAAGTCGGCGCTGGAAGCCCTGCAGTTCCTGCCGGAGTGCTATCGAATCCAAGATGGAGTCTGCAAGTTTGGTGGGGTGAAAGTCATGCACAGCGCCACCTTCGCTAGTTTCTTAACGATGGCGCGCAACG
>JADFIX010000195.1 GCA_022566435.1 Planctomycetota bacterium | reverse complement strand
GGCTATCCTGCAACGGCACAACTCTTCAATTTTCTCGGACTTTTTGCGCGCCCTTAGCCAAGTGTTCTCGTTAGCGAAAGAGGGAGATTCCGCGCATCCGATGCATGGGCCGGATGGAGATCGCAAGATATTGTTCCGTGCGAGGAGAAGAAAATGAACCATGTCATTCGAGGCACCAATCGCAGCCATCGCTCGCACACAAGAGACCGAAGGGCCGCGCGGGTACGAATCAGTCTGATCTGGGCCTGCGCGCTCGGTATGCTTCTGGCCTGGGTCGGGGTCTGGCACGGAGCGGTACCCTGGATTTCCGAGTCGGGAGGCGTTGCGCTTGCCGCGCCTCCGCCCACCGATGATCCGTGCACTTCCCTGCCTGACGAGGATGATCCCACCGCTGGCGGGCCGGGACCTGGCCCCTCCACCGAGATTCCCGACGCCCAGCCTGGCGCACCGCGGCCATGGGAAGTGGGGCTGACGGTGTCGCCGTACTCGACCGTGAACGTGCTCAATCGCAATGTTCTCACCGTGATGCCCATTGTCGGCTGGACGGGCGTGGGTCCGGACATGCAGATGAACCTGTACCACAACTCGGCCACCGTCGATGCGACCTTCGACACCACGCGAGGAATGGGCTTCGACCTCGGCCCCGGATGGACGACTTCCTTTAGCGCCCATCTCTTTGAAGTTGGAACCGACGATCGTATCGTCGTCGGAAACGACGGTACGCGCGATCTCTTCACCTGGGACGGCTCGGGGTGGGTGGCGCCGTCGGGCGTACATCGGGCGCTATCCTTCGACGCAACGACTTCGAAATATACGCTGAAATACAACGACCAATCGTTCGATACATTCGACGTGGACGGGCTGCTGATCGCCGTCGTCGATGCCGTCGGCAATCAAATCTCGATTCAGCGGGTCAACGAAAGAATTGATACCGTCACCGATGCCTCGGGACGACTCTTTCAGTTCGTCTATGTCGGGAGCAATCTCGATAGAATCATCGACCCCAAGGAAGACAGCGGTTCGAATCCGTTGATCACCCTACAGCAACGGGAATGGACCTTCGCCTACGATGGCGAAGGGAGGATGTCAGCGGTCACGGACCCGATGGCCCTTCTGAACGATTTCCAATTCGACGACGCCGGTCATATCACCCAGATTCGCGATAAATACGATCCCAACGACCTCGGTACCCCCGCGCCCGGTTGGTACGTTTTCGAATACGAAGGTCACGTGACCCGTGATCCGAACGCCCTACGCAACGTGACCGATCCGCTGAACACGCAGCAATTTTTCCACGTCGTCGGAGACGGTCTATTCCGCTTCCATGTCGACTACACCAATCGTCGCGGCTACGTTTGGGCCGTGGAATCCTGGCAGCCCTTGCCGGAAGTGTTAATCGAAAGTCCTCCGGTGGCCGCGATCTTGAATCCGCTTGGCCAGCGTACGACGCTCGATTACGACACCGATCGCAACATGATCCGATACACCAACGCCCTGGGCAACGCCTGGACGCTCACCTACGACGCCAACGGCAACACCACGTCCCTCGCATCGCCGTTGCACATCAAGGGCGAATTCTTCCACAAGCAAATCTGGGCTTACGACGAGTATCCCGAAGGCGATCCGCTGGAGGGTCAAATCTTCAACAACCTGACCTCCTATACCGACGCCGAGGGGAACGTGACGACCTATAAGTACGCGGAAGTCGGATTTCCCAAGCTGCTGACCAGCATCGTCGAGCCCGAAACCGTTCCCGGCGAGGGCACGGCCCTCACAAGGTTTGAATACTACATTGCGCCTTTCTCGACGACTACCTGTAATCCGACCGGCGAGCCAGATAACAACGAATGCAAGCACGGACAACTCGAAACGATGACCGATCCCAACCACGTCGTTACTTCTTTCGACTATGACCGCTGGGGTCAAACGCACTTTTACCGTGAGGGACAGGTCAGCGGGGTCCCGGTCTTTGAGAGGAGAACGGTATCGGACTCCGGCTCGCGAACCTACATCGTGGAAACGGGGAACGGAGCGGCCCGGTGCGGCGGGTCAACCGGGCGAACCAATTTTAATCAGAACAACCACCCTACAGGGGGTTTTTGCTTGATCCCACAGACCCCGGTTTGTCCGTCACGAGCCGAGACGGCCCCGATTCCGCCGAATTCTACACCCGACCTCGACGAATTCGTAACATCCGGAGAATGGCATTCGACGCTCGACCCGATGTGCCGCACGACGCATATGGAAATCGACCTGACTTTCGAGAGGTTCGGGCCGGTATTCACCCGGTCGATAGACAGCCATTACGATCCCCTGGGGGCGCTGGTCAACACCGTTTCGGATACCGAAGAGAACGCCGGTCCGCCGCGCCAGTTTGATTACCCCTACGATTTGAGCACAGGCATCTTCACCCGTGTCGGACCCGACCTTGTGGAGACGGTCACCACGTTGGACGAGGCCAACCGGGTTGAGTCAATCGTCAGACGCATCCCCTTCGTCGGCGTGGTGTTGATGCTCGCATTCTACGATTACTACGCCGACGGGCGGGTGCGTTTCGTCACGTTTCTGAATCTCGCCAGAACCGAATACACCTACGACGCGGCCGGGCGGGTGACGGTAATCGACCATCGGAACGACCTGGGATTATCCCTGCTCACACTGAACTACGTATATGACAAGCGAAACTTGCCGACACGGGTCACGGAAGTGCATTGGCTCAACCCGGATACGATCACCAATTTCACGTACGACAATCGCGGGCGACTCACGGGTGAGATCCGCACCGGCACCGCCCCGTACGACCTGCTCTACGAATACGACAAAGGCGGGAATCGCAGGCGGAAGGTCGATGTGCTGAACGAGATCGAGATGCTGTACGAGTACGATTTGGACAATACCGGTTATCGAACGGCCAACAACCGGCTTCGCCAGTACATCACGTGCGACATGTCGACGGCGGGCGCGGTGTGCGATCGGGACTTAGTGACCGACGCCCTGGTTTCGTACACCGTGTACCACTACAACGACGTGGGAAACGTGACGCGGGTGTTTGTTTATCGGCGGAACCCCGCGGAGGGCGAGCCGAAGGTGACGGCCACCCGATTCGTCTACGCCCGCAACGGCACGACGGTGAGCTACGTGATCGGCGAGGCGTGGGAAGAGAATTCGGAGCCCTGCCACGACCGTTACGAGAAACTAGGGACAGTCACGAATGGCACTGCCGTCTCCAACCATTGTCATATCATGCGCTTACGTTTTCCCGAGCTCCAATCGCAACTTGTCGCGTGGGCGTCGCATGAGAGGGTAGCGATGGCGACGACGCTTTAGCACGCGAGGCTCGATTCGTCCCGGATGGTTGGCCACCTCATTGGTGGCGATGTACGTCAACATTGTGACGTGCATCGCACGCGAGTTGGAGCACGACCCAGTGGATAACAGCATCCAGGACGCCAGGACCGTCTGGCAGGCCAAGGTGAAGCCCAAACGACGCGGCTGCTTGCCGTGGAGGGCCGCGGACGTCACGATCACCTTGCGGATCAAATTGTAGGCCAACAACGTCACCCACAACTCCCGACGAACCATCTCCGGCGTCTTGCAGCGGAGATGGTCCAGACCCAGGGTCTGCTTGATCGCGCGGATGTCCAACTCCACATTCCAGCGAAAGCCGTACAGTTCGGCAATGTCTTCCTTGGTGAACGCCTCCGCATCCGTCAGCGTGGTCACCACGGTGATCGTTTCGCTCCGGCGACCGGGGACGATGACCTCGAAGCGCAACTCGCGCAGGGTGAGCGTGTCGGGAATCCGCTCGTAATCCTCCTCTGACATCCACGCCGGCTTGGCCGGACGCATCCACGTGATCAAGTGATCGTCCCGGCCCAGTCGGCGCCCGCGGCGAAAGTCGATGGGCCGCCGCTGGTGCAGCCTGGCGCACACATCCACACCGCCAAGTGAGAGTATGGCCAGCATCATGAAAGAGCAGTAATGACGGTCGAACACGACCACATCGCCTTCATCGAAGGCGTCGAGCATCTCACGCAGCAGGGCGTTCTCGCCGGTCTGCTTGCCTTGATAGGGACCGATGGCTACATCGAGAACGCACGCCGTCGCCAGCGATACGACCGCGCAGGCTCGGGCGATGGGGAATCCCACCCCCAGGCTCTGCGCGGGCAACTGCGGGAATGCCTCTTGATTCTCCGGCGTATCCGGCATGGTGAACGTAAAGCCGTCAACGAGTTTGGCGTGAAGCCCGTTCCACAACCAGCCTTGGTCGGCGTCATGCTCCAGTTGCCGGGCCGATTCGCCCACCAGACGGCGCAACGCCGGCAGGCTCAGCTTGGCCCTCGCCCGACAATAGTCGCCGGTGTCGCCCGATGGCGGGCGTTGGCCCGTCTGCAACAGGTACGTTGCGATGTCAGCCACCGCCGCAGCACACGCGGCACCCTTCCCATCACGGAGTGTCTGGGCCAGAAAAGCCCAGAGGACGATCTGGGTGGAGAAAATGTCGTCCTGACCAAACAACGCGTTCTCTTCGCGGAAGACACGCTGGATCCATTCAGCGCTGAGCCCATCCGAGAAGGACAGTCCTTCGCTCTGGCAAAACGGTTCGGCGACCGCGCAAAAACTGTTCTTGTTACGCCTACGAGGTATGGCTACGGTGTTCATGACAAAGCCCTCCCTGGCTTCGTTGGACACCAGGCCAAGGAGGGCATGAACAATATCGGCCAAGGAAGGCCAAAAACAGGATAGCATCCGTCTGAGCCGGTGCAATACACGAACACAGGACGGGAATCAAAAGAAACCCGTCGTGCGTCGTTGGAAAGTCCGCGCCCCATCAGCCCCAAAACACACGGCAGTGCCATTCGGGACAGTCACCTATATGACAATATCCTGACACTCAAGGGATCCGTAGCGCTCAAACGGTGCGACTTCCGCCGATGTCACTCCGCCCAGTCGTCCTCGCAGAGCAAATAATCCGACACGGTCATGCCGAGATTGCGATAGGTGTCGATGGCCCGCGTGTTTTCGCGAATGACGTACAATCGCAAACCGCACACGTCCGGCTGAGCCTTCGCCTCCGCCTGCACATGGGCGTACAGCGCGCGGAAGACGCCTTTGCGGCGAAATCGCTTGTCCACGTAGACGCTTTGGATCCACCAGAAGAGTCCGTTCCGCCAATCGCTCCACTCGAAGGTGATCGCCGTCTGGCCGACCGGCTCGCCGTTCACTTCGGCGATGTAATAGGCGCATACTGAGTCGTCTTCGAGTCCGCGGCGGACGCCGGAGGTCAGCACCGACCGATCGAGCGATTTATCTTCCGTTTCATCCGCCAGGGCCGCGTTGTAGCGAACCACGGTCTCTAAGTCGTCGATCGTGGCACGGCGAATCGTAATGCTGTCAGTCATTCCGCGAGAACTCCGTAAAAGCGTCGTGCAGCGTTCAAACGATGGGCTGCGCTGAGCGGCATGGGCCCCGGCGCGCCGGAACCCATGCCACCCATTTAATCACGCGTGTCGGCGCACTGGTGTATCGCCAACCCCTCAAATAGGCGGGTTGACCAAGAGGCGGGTCGCTCACGCTCGCCGTACTGCCGGGGAGCCGCCCGGTTGCAAAACTGAAGAATCAACCTTGCCGCTACACCAGAATTCAACGGCCGGCAAATGCCGACCAGCACCCATCGAATCGTAGTGTCATGCGACACGGCTCACAAAGAGCGAATTCGGGCGGCCGCATCACAAAGAGCGAATTCGGGCGGCCGCATCGCCGACGGCCCACGCTGTCAATTTGGCACGCCTTCCAGCCGGTCTATCAGCACCCTGCCAAGGTGGCAGTATCGGACCCGCAAATGGGCGGGCATGGCGATGCTGTAACTCTATATAGAAAAAGGCTTTATGTTTCACCGGCCTCGGGGGCGCGGCTGGTCCCTCCTTTGCCATTGATAAGCCGTTGAGGTGTGCGCTGAACGGCGGCACCTGATGAATCCGGCTTTCTAACAGTGAAAACGCAAACGTTTTCTTTAATAGGAGACAGGTAATATGGCGGTCAAGCAGTTGGCCTACGAACAGGACGCACGGCAGGCCCTTTGGGCGGGCGTGCAAAAGCTCGCAAGGGCCGTGAAAACGACGCTGGGACCCCGCGGGCGCAACGCGGTGCTCGACAAAGGTTGGGGCGGTCCGACCGTCACCAAGGACGGCGTGACGGTGGCTGAGGAAGTCGAGCTGCTCGACAAGTACGAAAACATGGGCGCGCAGCTCGTCAAGGAAGCGGCCAGCAAGACCAGCGAGGTCGCCGGCGACGGCACGACCACCGCCACGGTGCTTGCCGAGGCGATGTTCAAGAACGGGCTGCGGAATCTCGCGGCCGGTGCCGACGCGAACGCGCTTAATCGGGGTATCGAAAAGGCGATCCGCAAGGTCGTGGCGGCGCTCGCGGAGAAATCGCGTCCCGTCAAGGTGAACAAGCGTGAAGACATCGTCAACGTCGCGAAAATTTCCGCGAATAACGATGAGGCGATCGGCAAGATACTCGCCGACTGCTTCGATCAGGTCGGCAAGGACGGCGTCATCACCGTGGAGGAGGGTAACACCTCCGAAACCACGATCGACGTGGTCGAGGGTATGCAATTCGATCGCGGATACCTTTCGCCGCATTTCGTGACCGACCAGGACGCGATGGAGGCCGTGCTGGACCGGGCGTTCGTGCTCATTCACGAGGACAAGATCAGCAACGTCCCGAAACTGGTGCCCCTGTTGGAGAAGGTGGCCAAAGCCAAGAAGCCGCTGGTCATCATCGCCGAGGACATCGAGGGCGAGGCCCTGGCGACGCTGGTGGTCAACAAGCTCCGCGGCGTGCTCGATGTTTGTGCGGTCAAGGCGCCGGGCTACGGCGATCGCCGCAAGGCCATGTTGCAGGACATCGCCGCACTGACCGGCGCGACCGCCATTATGAAGGACGTCGGTATGGACATCGAGAAAATCTCGATTTCCGATCTGGGGCAG
>JADFIX010000194.1 GCA_022566435.1 Planctomycetota bacterium | reverse complement strand
GATATTTCAATTCGTTACCCTCATGAATCGTTTCGCTTTCGGCTTCGCGCTGGCCCTGCTGGGCGCATCGGCAACGTCCGCATTCGCGGCCGACGATGTCGTCAACCTGACCCTGAAGGACCACAAGTTTTCGCCCGATGGCGTGACGATCCCGGCCGGCAAGAAGGTGAAGTTCGTCGTGAAGAACCTCGACGCGACGCCCGCAGAATTCGAGAGCGACGACTTCAAGGCGGAGAAGGTCATCCCGGCCGGCAAGTCGGTGGAAATCATGGTCGGACCGCTGAAGGCCGGCACGTACGAATTCCACGACGAGTATCACGAAGCGCAGTCGAAGACGCACCTGACCGTCAAATAAGCCGATATCGCCATGTTGTCTACTGCCCTGATCGTCTTTCGTGAAGTGCTCGAGGCCGCGCTGGTGGTGTCGATCGTGATGGCCGCCACCAAGGGCGTGCCGCGGCGCGGCTGGTGGGTCGGCGGCGGGCTGGTGGGCGGCGTGATCGGCGCGGGCCTGATCGCCGCGTTCGCCGACGTGATTTCGCAGTGGGCGTCCGGCATGGGGCAGGAGGTGTTCAACGCGGGCGTGATGTTCGTCGCGACGCTGATGCTCGCGTGGCACAGCATCTGGATGAGCCGGCACGGCCGCGAGATGGCGATGCAGATGACCGAGGTCGGGCGTGCCGTCGCGGCTGGCAGCAAGCCGCTGACGGGGCTGGCGATCGTGGTCGGCGTTGCCGTGCTGCGCGAAGGCTCCGAGGCCGTGCTGTTCCTGTACGGCATCGCGGCGGGCGATCCGGGACAGACGCCGCAGATGATCGCCGGCGGGCTGCTCGGCGTGCTGGGCGGCGCCGGGCTCGGCTACGGGATGTATGCGGGCCTGCTGCAGATTCCGCTGAAGCGCCTGTTTTCCGTCACCAACTGGCTGATCGTGCTGCTCGCGGCGGGGATGGCGAGCCAGTGCGTCGGCTTCTTGCTAGCGGCGGGCCTCGTGCCGTCGTGGGGCGACGTGATCTGGGATACGTCGTGGCTGCTCAAGGAAACCAGCATCGTCGGCAAGGCGCTGCATACGCTGATCGGCTATACCGCGCGACCGGCGGGCATCCAGATCGTCGCGTATCTCGCGACGCTGGCCACGATCGTCGGGCTGGCGCGGCTGGTCGGCCGGCCGCAGACGGCGATTCGGCCGCCACGGCCCGCGGCGCGCGCTGCGCGGAAGTTGTCACGAAACATCACCCGCGACGCCACGGGAAAACCAAATATGGGATTGGCCGTACTTCCCGAGTGATACTGGACTTGATCACCGTCAAATACATGCTCAGTTATTTCGCCAGTCCAATGAAACTGTTCGGCAAGATTGGTCTTTGGGCTGGGATGGTGGCACTAGTTTCCGGTTTGGGCACAATTGGAATGAAGATTTTTGGCGGCGTCGATATGACCGGCAATCCACTGTTGCTACTCACTATTCTCTCGGTTGTCACAAGCATCCAATTCCTGAGTTTAGGACTGCTGGGTGAAGTCTCCGCTCGCATCTATTACGGCAGTCAATCCAAACAGCACTATGCGGTCCGCGAGCGATTGAATTTCGACGAATCCCAGCCGGACAATCCCGAGGTCAAACGAGCGGCTTGAAACACTCTACTGGTTGCAACACATCTAAATCTGTGATTATGGTTCTCCGCATGAAGGATCTACTAGAGCAGTGTGCGGTAGTAGTCAATCGACCTGCGCAACCCATCACGGAAGCCGACCTTCGGCTCGTACGCCAGTAACTTTTGCGCTAGCGTGATGTCAGCCATACTGTCGCGGACGTCCCCGGCGCGCGGCGGTTCGTGAACCGGCTGCACATTGATATCGAGGACTTCGTTTATCGCTGCGATAAGATCTAGCAGATTGATGCTGCGGCCGTTGGCGACGTTGATGGAACGTCCAACGGCGTTTTCAGCTTCGGCCGCCAGTAAGTTGCAGCTCACAACGTTTTCCACATAGGTGAAATCCCGGGACTGCATTCCGTCGCCGTAAACGACCGGCGAGTCGCCAGCCAGCATACGACAAATGAATAGTGGGATGACGGCTGAATACGGACTCTCTGGATCCTGGCGAGGACCAAAAACGTTGAAGTACCGCAAGCACACCGTTTCCAGTCCATAGGTTTGAGTAAACGCGTGGCAGTATTGCTCGCCGGCGAGTTTCGCAACGGCGTAAGGCGAGAGCGGAGAGGTTAAATCTGTTTCCCGCTTTGACGAATGTGGCTGGTCGCCATAACAACTGCTCGACGCCGCATAGACGACTCGGCGGACACCAGCTCGCCGCGCCTGATCTAGCAAGGTTAGCGTGCCTGTCACGCACACGGAGTTTGTGTCGAGCGGGCGTTCGACGCTGCGCGGTACCGAAGCCAGAGCCGCCTGGTGAAAGATGCAATCGACGCCTGTCACCGCTCGTGCGACCAACGGTTCGTCCGTCACTTCTCCTTCGATCAATTCGACATGCTCGGCAAGGTCGCCCAGGTTTGCCGGACTTCCCGTGCTGAGGTTGTCTAGCACGCGGACTTGATCGCCTCGATTGACGAGAGCATCTACGATATGCGATCCGATGAATCCGGCACCGCCAGTGACCAGATGCAATGCCATGGTTACGCCTTGTACACTTTTTCTCGTCCGAAGGCGACGTTCTTTGTTGCGTTTCGCGTGTCAACGATCATTGGAGCAAAGCGGACGATCGATTCGAAGTCATAAGCGGAATGATCCGTGGCAATCAGTATACAATCTTGAGAAGCCAGAAAATCCGGCGTGAGATCTTCGCTGGCAAGCCGAGGCACTTGGTAGTGACGCATCGAAGGAAGCACGGGGATGTGCGGATCATTGTAGCTGAGCACGGCACCACCCGCCTGCAGCAACTCCATCAGCTTGAATGAGGGGCTTTCGCGTGGATCGTCAATGTCCTTCTTGTAAGCAACGCCCAAGATGGCGACCCGGCTGCCGCGCAACGGCTTGCCCGAATCGTTCAGCGCCTCGATCACTCGACTCACAACGTACTGCGGCATACTTGTGTTGACTTCACCCGCCAGTTCGATAAACCGCGTAGCGATGCCGTTCTTGCGTGCGAGCCAACTGAGGTAAAACGGATCAATCGGAATGCAGTGACCACCCAATCCTGGCCCCGGATAAAATGCCTGAAAACCGAAAGGCTTGGTCTTCGCCGCTTCGATCACTTGCCACACGTCGATGCCTATTTGCTGAAAAAGAACTTTCAGTTCATTGACCATCGCGATGTTGACGGCGCGGTAGGTGTTCTCGACGATCTTGCAAGCTTCGGCGATTTCGCAGTTGGCGACGGGTACCACTTCGACAACCGCCTGACGATACAGTTCAGCGGCTAATGCACAACTTGTTTCGTCAATGCCGCCGACGACTTTGGGGATGCTTTGGGCCGAATACTCGAGGTTTCCTGGATCCTCGCGCTCAGGGCTATACGCAACGTAATAGTCCTCACCCACCTGCAGTCCAGAGCTCTGCAAGATTGGCAGCACGATGTCGCGCGTGGTTCCGGGATAAGTAGTGCTTTCAAGGATGACCAGTTGGCCTGGGCGCAAATATTCGGCGATTTGCCGCACTGTGGCCTCGACATAGCTCAGGTCAGGATCACGGCTCTCGGTTAAGGGTGTTGGTACACAAATCAGTAGTGCGTCTGCTTCCGCCAATCGAGACATGTCGTCTGTTGGCAAAAAACTTTCGTCGCGAATTTGATCGGCAATCCAGTCTGATGGAATGTGTCCGATGTAGCTTTTCCCGGCACGCAACGATTCGATTTTGCGGAGATCTACGTCAAATCCTATTGTCTTGAAGCCGCTCGATATAAACGCGCGGATCAGTGGCAAACCCACGTAGCCCAAGCCCACAACGCCGACCGTGACCTCACCGGTGCGGAAATGTTCGAGCCTGGGGATCACTAAACAAAGGACCCCAGAGGCCGTGCGGCTTCTGGGGTCCCGACCCCGGGGTCATACTGCGCCCGAAGGCTCAGCAGCATAGGACGGCCCGGGGAATCACAATCGTAGGGTAAGCACATGGACGCTGAGAGTCAACACGTCATATCCTTGGCTGCACTCCGTAAAGCATTGTCATATCAACGCTTACAGGCCTACGTCGCCTCCGGCGACACCGATGAGCTGGAGGCTGTTGCACGCCGAGCCCAGCCAACTCTACCAGAACGAGGAACGAGCCGTTCAAGAGGCTAAGGCCCTTCTGCAGAAGGGCAAGAAGCCGCTGACACCGGGACGGTTGATCTCGAAGCTCAGTCTTGGGTTCTGGGTCAGCCTTTGCCGACGTCCGTACGAACAAGGCCGCGCAACCGGCCCCGGGCTGTGGCCCGCAATAATCCCCAACGCGTTCCCATTTCTGCCTCGGGACCACCGTAGCCGTCCCGCAATTCTCCAACGCCTCGGTGAATTGAGAGATCTTCGGAATCGCGTCTTCCACCATGAGCCGATCTGGGATCGGAACCTCCCTCGGAGTCATCGCCGCCTAATCCATACGCTAGGGTGGATGAACCAAGGGATGGCTGAAGCCCTAGCGCGCCTGTCACAGCTCGACGCGGTATCTGACTCCGGGTTGGATGCATACCGAACGGTCGCAAGGCGAATGGTCCGAACGTAATGGCGGGCTCTCGCGCCAGGCGTTGCGAGGTTCCCGCGATCGAATTATGGCCCCTTGATGCGAGAGTGTTGATTATGGTACTAGCATATAGTACTATCCTCGACCCATGATCCAGTACAAAGGATACACCGGGGTCTTCGAGTACGACCCCGATCTCGATGCCTTCCAGGGTTACGTCATTGGGACCCGAGACCAAATCGTGTTCGAGGGTCGCTCGCCCGATGAACTTCGTGCGTCGATGAAGGAGGCGATCGACGGGTATCTGGACTGGTGTGAAGAAGAAGGCAAGGAGCCGGATAAGCCCTATTCGGGCAGGTTCAACGTGCGCATCAGTCTAGATCTGCACCGGACCGTCGCATCCCTCGCGGCGCGTGAGGGCGTATCGTTGAACGATTGGATCATCGGTGCGCTCGAAGCCGGTGTACACGTGGCATGCATTCCCGCGGGAACGCGTAATCGGACTCCGGCCTAATAATGGCGGGGGGTACGTCCCGCAACGCGCCTCCTCAGGCCTCGGAGATCATTCTCACATACTCGGCGACGTCCCTTGCGGCCTGCTCAGCATCGGGAACCGGAATTCCCCCTTCGCGAGCGAGGGCGGCGAACGGTTCAGTCCAGTGCGGGTGCGCTACGACAGTTGGGGGCCAGCCCTGTTTACCCCGGAGACTGAACGTCTCCTCACAGGCCGCGCGTAACTCCGGCGTCGGGGGCGCGAGCTTCCGCAGCACCCACACGTCCCAAAGGTCTCGGAACCGTTCGTTCGGGTTACCACCCTCGCGGTCTTCCGTCATGGCGTGGAGCTTCTGGGCGACCTGCGTGGATAGGGGAATGCACGGCAGACGCTCCGGCCCCTTGAGGCCGAAGTCCGCCAGGCTGATGGCCAGCACCTCGTCGACCGGCGATGAAGTCCCCTCATGGGCCGAGACGTCCATCTTGATCGAAGACCACACACTCCCCATGTACTCGATCTTGATCCCGATCTGAGTCATGTGCGTCAACTCCCTGACCTCTCCGCCGATACGGAACGTGAAGCCCTCGTAAGCCTCAGTGAGCGCCTGCCTCAGTGCTGCCAGAACTGTGTCACGCTCGCCACGGAACGTCGTGTCGAAGTCCTTCGTCGCACGGGCCCGCAACCCGAGCCGCAGCTCCAGGGACACCCCGCCCTTGATGAGGAAGGCCGGCTCGCCGTCCTCCGTTGAGAGACGGCTCAGGGCCGCCCCCAGCACCGTGAAAGCGATCCATCGCTGGACACGGTTCGGCGCCACCCCGTGGTACTCGGCGTACCGGTTGACCACCTGCTGAAGGGCGCGGAGGCTCGGGGGTGGCACGTTACGCGGGGGTTTGAATGCAAGACGCTCCTCACCCGCCGCGTCCACCATCTCATCGGCCACGACTCACCTCCGGGTCGTGAGACAGGACTTCATTCTCCAGAAGTGCTGCCTCATCGGTGCTCAGGCGTCCCGTCCTGCGGCCATCCTCTATAGCCTGACGAAGAAGGGCTGGGCCAAGATGCGCCTCGTGGCAGTCTTGGATGGTGCGCAGAGCCGTCGTGACTGGGATGCCCTCCACGAGCGTCGTGTCTCGGGGTTCGATGCGCGCGTGATGTAGAACGTAGTGGGGCGGCACCTGCCGCCGCACACGCATGCGCACCGGAAGCAAGATATGGATCCGGGCTGGGTTCACATCCGAAAGCCCGAGCAGTTCCAGCGCCGTCTGATGGGAAAGGACTCCCCGCACGCCTCGCGGCCAAAGCGATGCCGCCATGTATGGGCCGAGCGAAGATGCGGCGACCAAGGGATTGCGGTACAGGCCATGCGCTACGCGCTCAACAGTACCGCGGCGCTGCATCATCAGCACCGCATGCGGGTCTACTCCCGCCGCCCGGGCCTGCTCTGTGGTAAAGTAGCCGTGATGATCCAGCGCGATCTCGTGCACGGCTGCGAATGCGTCTCTTAACACGGACGATACCTCACGTAACGTTACATTCTGTCCCCTGCCCTTCTGGCTTCGCTATGGACGAATTGTAACTTAACGTGAGGTTTTGTCCAGACCCGGTATCACTACTCCGGCGTGTCGCGTGTCGACATGAGGGGAGCGCCAGCGCCACACGGTTCGCCTCAGGGGGTGGTAGTTTCTCGATCGCGAGACCTGCTCGATCCCGACACGATGATCTTCGGGAACCTTGCTCCGGACCACCAATACGTATAAAGTGAAACGGTTTATACGTATGGAGGGTTCGATGTCGAAAAAGAAACTCACGCTCTCGGTGGACGAGGCCGTAATCAGACGGGCGAAACGGTTTTCGAAGCGCAATGAGACCAGCGTGTCGCGTTTGGTGAGCGAGTTTCT
>JADFIX010000193.1 GCA_022566435.1 Planctomycetota bacterium | reverse complement strand
AATGGAAAATGCTGTTACCGCGATTTTGGCGGCGTGGATCCGAACCGCTTAGAGTGTCGCCACGACCTCACGCAGAGCGAGTGTTTCGCCTTGCCCGGTGCGGTGCAATTTGCCGAGGGTGAATACTGCACCGGCCCGTGCCCCTGTCAGGATTGCGCCGTGGACGCCCATTGTGACGATGGCGATCCCTGTACCGCCGGCGTCTGCGTGAATTCTTGCTCATGCGAGTATGGTCCGGGCTACGACGTGACCACCCATTGTTGCGATTCGGCGAACGGCGTACTGACATCACTGGACGATGGCGACCCCTGCACGCGCGACGACTGTGGCGCCGCACCGGGAACGACCACACACACGATCGTGCCCGCGATGCCGTGCGACGTGCAGGATCCGTGCGCGTTTGCCACGTGCAGCAACGCAGGGGTTTGCACCGGTGTCTGGCCCGAAGACGCTGCGGTCTTATGCACGCAGGATCTCGATTGTCCGGAAGGATGGCAGTGCGACACGGACACCAGCCTATGTTCCTGCTTATTCGAAGTGGACGCGCTGAAGAATCGCTACATCACTTTCGAACCGCAAGCGCCGGGCTCCGTGGCCTATCAAGTGCGAATGACGGCGAGCGTGTATTTCCCCGGATCGACGGGGACGATGGGATGGGTCGGACCGCCGGATGTCAATCGGGCGGCGGGTATGGTCGTCGCACCATTTTTCAGCGATTCGTGGCCCTCGAAGGTGCATATCGGTCACTGTCGAATCGTTCCGGTGGCCACGTATGAAATCCTCGAAACGGCGGACGGCGTGAACTTCGCGGCCCCGGTCGTCGTGGAGACGATTCCCGCGCCGTTACCGAAATTCTGGGGCGACGCGGTGGGCGATTTCGACGGCGTGAGGTGGGGCCCGCCCAACGGCGTCAGCAATTTCTCCGACGTTCAGGCGGCGATCAAGACATTTCAGGGCACTGAGAGTGTCGCACCGACGACGTGGGTGGATGTCGAGCCCGAGGAACCGAATCGGATCGTTAACTTTAACGACGTGCTGCAGCTTGTCCTGGCGTTTACCGGGGCGCCTTATCCGTTCAGCGATCCGGCGAATTGTCCGTGATTGATCCGCCGTCCGATCGAACGTAGGGCTACCCGGTCGCAACCTCGTGCGGCTAGCGAAAACTCGTACCTAGAGCAGTTCCCGTTTTCGTATACCGGGTCAAGTACCATGCGCAGCCCATCGAGCGGCGAGAAACCGCGCAGGCTGAAGCCTGCGGCTCGGAACACAGAAACGGGAAGTGCTCTAAATCTGGGGTAACGGGCGACCTCATGCCGTGTGCCACTGCGCGCCCCGCTCCGCTTGCCAACGGCCTGACAAACCGGTATTCATTCCTCCACTATGAAGTGGACTGAATTCTTTATCCCGACCTCGAAGGAAGTGCCGGCCGACGCCGCGGTGCCCTCGCACCAGCTCATGCTGCGGGCGGGGATCATCCGCCAGGTGGTCGCCGGTGCGTACACTTACCTCCCGCTGGGCTACCGCTCGCTGCGCAAGATCGAGGCGATCGTCCGCGAGGAAATGAACGCCGCCCGCGGTATCGAACTCAACATGCCGGCCATGCAACCTCTCGAATGGTGGGAGCTGACCGGTCGTGCGGCGGCCATGGGCGACGTGCTCGTCCGGCTCGGCAGTTCCGGAGGTGACGATTGGCGTGCCCGCACGGTGTTGGGGCCGACGCATGAGGAAGTCATCACCGAAATCGTCCGCGCTTACGTGAACAGCTACAAGCAACTTCCGCTCTGCTTTTATCAGATTCAAACGAAGTTCCGCGGCGAAGCGAGACCCAAGAGCGGTGTGCTCCGCACGCGCGAGTTCTTAATGAAGGACGCTTATTCGTTCCACACCTGTAAAGAAGGCGACGGCGGACTGGATGATACGTACGACCGCATGTACGCGGCGTATTGCGCGATCTTCAGCCGGTCGGGCCTGCCGTACATCGCGGTGGAGGCGGATTCGGGACCCATCGGAGGTGACGCCTCGCATGAGTTTATGGTCCCCACCGATGCCGGCGAGGACTATCTAGTCCAGTCGGAAGATAAAGCGTACGCGGCCAATCTGGAAAGGGCGGAAGTCGCCCCCCTCGCCGATGAGGGCGGTGCCGCAGACGCCCCGTTGACCGAGGTGCACACACCGAACCTCGGCACCATCGACGAGGTCTCGACTTTCTTGAAGTGCGAGCCCAGAAAGATGATCAAGACGATCATCTACGAAGCGAACGGCGAGGCACTGGTCGCGCTCGTGCGCGGCGATCACGAAGTCAACGAAGCCAAACTCGCGCGGGCGGCGAAAGTCGGCATGGTGGCGGCCGCCGACGCCGCACTGATCAACAAGATCACCGGCGCGGACGTGGGATTCGCCGGGCCGGTCGGGCTAAGCGCGCGGATCATCGTCGATCAAGCCGTGACCGTTATGCATGATGCGGTCACCGGTGCGAACAAGACCGATTATCACATCACCGGTGTAAACCCCGGACGGGATTTCGAGGTCACGGAATCGGCCGACATACGAATGGCCGTTAAGGGCGATTGTGCGAAAAACGGCTCGCCTCTGACGTTCAAGAAATGCATCGAGGTTGGGCACGTATTCAAACTCGGCACGAAATACTCGGAGGCGATGTCCGCCACGTTCCTCGACGTCAACGGCAAGAGCCACCCGATGATTATGGGTTGTTACGGCATCGGTCTGAACCGAATCATGGCCGCCGCCATCGAAGCGGGGCACGACGAGAAGGGCATCTGCTGGCCGATGTCCATCGCGCCGTTCCAGGTGGTGATCTGCGCATTGGACATGCGTGTCGAGGAGGTGTCGACGCTGGCCGGCAAGCTACACGATGAATTGGAAGCGACGGGCATCGACGTGCTTCTTGACGACCGCGACGCACGTCCCGGTTTCAAGTTCAAAGACGCGGAATTGATCGGCATTCCCATCCGCGTCACCGTCGGCAAACGCGGACTGGCGGACGGGATTGTGGAGATTCAAACCCGTCGCACGGGTGAAACCGCGAAGGTACCCCCGTTAGACGCCGTCGATACGGTTCAGAAACTGGTACAGGCCGCGATGGAAGCGGATTGCGCACGCAAGACGAAGTGATGAGCGCATTCTAGGCAGATGATCCGACGAACGCAATAATATTCCGACGGCTTGCCTGCCCGCAAACGGAGATTCGCTGCCGATCGAGGCCGCTTCAGCGGTCTTTTCGCCGGGAGGGCGATAATAGACCAGCCGTTTTACGGCTGGTTCATGACAGGCTCATCGGCTCCCTTCCGCCGGACCCCGTTTCAAACGGGGTCCGCGTGTGAAAGTATCATAACAAGAGTTGAGGGCACGCCAATCGGACCAGCCCTAAAAGGACTGGCCTACACGTCTGCGGCCGAAAGACCCGTGAACGGGCCTCAATAAACGGCGCATGGCACACCTAGCAGCCTGTTGAACAAGCCGACCGCCGATCGCACCAACTACGTTTTTCGCATCAAAGGGCCGCCAGGCGGGGTAGCCACTCGGTTTTTTCCCCAGCCGCGGGGCACGACGAGAAGGGCATCTGCTGGCCGATGTCCATCGCGCCGCTTCAGGTCGTGATCTACGCATTGGACATGCGCGTCGAGGAGGTGTCGATACACTAGAAGCCTGCGGTACAAATGTGGTTGTTCGGTCGTGCTAATCGCCGCCTGCCAAGATTCCCAGCAGCTTGTCCGTGTCGATCGAGCCGCCGGAGAGGATGCACACGCAGCGACCGCGATCATTCGCCGGGATAGACAGCGCTGCGGCCACCGATAACGCACCGGCCGGCTCGACGATCATCCGGTTGCCAAGTGCCAAGCGCCTGACGGTTTTCTTCACATTTTCTTCCGAGACCAACACCACGTGGTCAACGATTTCTCGCAGGACGGTGAAGACTTCATCGGTCATGTAGGGAACGGCCACGCCGTCACAGATGGTCTTGCTATCGACACTCGCGGGTTTGTTCTGTTTGAAGCTTTCGTACAAAGACGCACAGCCTTCGGGTTCCACCGCCACGACCCGGACGGAAGAATTAATCGCCTTAACGGCGCTGGCGATGCCGCCGATCAATCCACCGCCGCCGACGGGGACGAAGACGGTCTGCACGGTCGGCAAGTCGTCCATGATCTCCAGGCCGATACTGCCGTGCCCGATCATAACGTTGCGATTCGTCCAAGGATGAATGAAGGCATACGGCTCGCGCTCCCAGAGATGTTCCTTGAGAAAGCGGAACACCTCGCTCATGGGCACGAGCACCGCCTCGCCGCCGTAGCGTTTGACGGCTTCGATCTTGGTCTTGGGCGCGGTATCGGGCATGATGCTTCGAGACTCTGCGCCGAAGTGGCGACCGACCCAGGCGAGGGCCTGGGCCGTATTTCCGGCGCTGACCGTGCTGAGGCCCTTGGCGAGGGCGTCGGGTTCGAGAGAGGCCACGGCGTTGAACACACCTCGAATCTTGAACGACGTGACCGCCTGGTGGATCTCGGGCTTCAGAAGAATGTCGGAATGATGATCGAAGTTGTGAAGCGGAACGAGCGGCGTGTGAACCACAACTTCGCGGAGCCGATCGGCGGCCGCACGTATTTCAGGTAGTGTCGGAGGGTCCATCATGTTCTTCGTCCGCCGGGGTCCGCACAAGAGTCTTATCTGCTGACAGTATATCGTCCTGCCATCCTGAGTACACCATTTTGACGAAACGCGATTCGCAGCCGACAATGCCGCGGGCAACACAGGACAGGGCAATCTCGGTCATGAGCATGGTGATCGTCAATCAATCGCAAGTGCCGGAACTTCTTCCGATGGACGAGTGCATCCAAGTGATGGAAGAAGTGCTGGCGGGATTGGCGCGCGGCGAATGCCAACTTCCCCTTCGGCATATCATGTGGCTGCCCGACAAACGCGGGGCGTTGGGTCTGATGCCGTCACACTGGAGCACCGCGGGCGTGATCGGCCTGAAGGCGGTCACGTTCTTTCCCGGAAACGAAGGAACGGAGTTGGATTCTCATCAGGGGGCGGTGATGCTGTACGACGCCGACCGAGGGACATTATTGGCGGTGATCGACGGCACTTCGATCACCGCCGTGCGGACGGCGGCCGTTTCAGGCGTCGCCACGAAATTGCTTGCCCGAGACGACTGCGGGCATCTGGCGATCATCGGATCCGGCGTACAAGCCGGCGTGCATCTGCAAGCGATGTTGCAATGCCGTTCGATCGACCGGGTCACGGTTTGCAGCAAGACATTTGACCGCGCGGAATGCTTTGCGGAATCGGCAGCGAAACGACATGCCATACCCGTTCAAGCCGTGCGGTCATGCAAGGAGGCCGTGCAAGATGCGGACATCATTTGCACCACCACGTCGGCGCGTGAGCCGGTGCTGAAAGGGGACTGGTTGGCGCCCGGCACGCACATCAACGCCGTGGGATCGAGCGTCAACTTCGCCCGCGAGCTGGATGGCGAGGCGGTGCGACGGTCGAGGTTGTTTGTGGATCGTCGCGAATCGGCGCTGAACGAGGCCGGCGATTTCCTACTGGCGAAAAAGGAAGGTCTTGTCGGCGACGACCACATTGTCGGTGAGATTGGCGACGTGCTGACCGGCAAAGTGAACGGGCGAGAATCCCCCACGGACATCACGCTGTTCAAGTCCGTCGGACTCGCGGTAGAAGACCTGGCCGCGGCGCTTCACGTGTACAAGAAGGCCAAGGAAACCGGCGCGGGCACCACGGTGGAATTTGGAGGGCGACGCATTGAATCCGATTGAACCGATTCCGCTCGAAGCCATACAGAGTGCCCGCGAGCGCATTGTCGGTGCCGCGATCCGGACACCGCTCGTGCGACTGAACGTGGACGATGCACCCGCGGAGATCTACCTGAAGCTCGAAAACCTCCAGCCCATCGGCTCGTTCAAGGTGCGGGGCGCTGCCAACGCCATCGCCATGACCGATGCCGCGGCTCTAAGCAAAGGCGTGTATACGGCCAGCGCCGGCAATATGGCCCAGGGTGTCGCGTTCGTCGCGCGGCAGCGTGAGATTCCGTGCACCGTGATTGTTCCGGACAACGCGCCGCAGACCAAGCTGGCGGCCGTTTCCCGACTCGGTGGGGTGGTCGTCAAGGTGTCGTTCGACGAGTGGTGGCGGGTGATGGAAGAACATCACTTTGCGGGACTAGATGCGAAGTTCATCCACCCGGTGAGCGATCCGAACGTCATCGCGGGCAACGGTACGATCGGGTTGGAAATTCTCGACGATCTGCCGGACGTGGAGGCCGTCGTGGTGCCCTTCGGTGGAGGCGGACTCAGCAGCGGTATCGCATCGGCCATCAAGGCGCTAAAGCCGTCTTGCAAGGTCTACGGGTGTGAGGTCGACACGTCCACGCCGCTTGCCGCATCGTTGGCCGCCGGTGGCCCGCAAAACGTGAACCACACGCCGAGTTTCGTAGACGGCATCGGCGGTAAGGGATTTCTGCCGGAAATGTGGCCGTTGGTGAGTTCCTTGCTGGCGGGTTCCCTGGTTTCCTCGTTAGATGAGGTGGCGGCGGCGGTGAAGCTATTGATGGAGCGAAAGCATTCCGGCCGTGGGGCAATTAGGCGGGAACAGAGGCTTGGCGCATTCCACCGCGGATCTCCGAGGCGAGGGTGTTGAAAATATCAAACAGCGCCTCCCGGCCCGCGTACGATATCGAACCCGCACCGTCAGCTCCATTTGGTGATCTCAGGGGTCAAGGTGAACGACATGGCTGACTCAAGCAAAATGCGCCCACGTAAGAGCAGGCGGTCCAGTAAAGGGAGAGCATACTGGGGGTATGCCATCCCAATCTAAGTAGACGGGCGCTTCCGCTATCCCAGCGTGGCCACTCGGCATGATCGCCTTGCACCGCGGCAAATGAGGGGGTTTACAAACTACGTATTCCGTAATATAATTTACTGTTGCTAGATTTTTTACTTCACGCATGGTATAATAATTACCCGGTT
>JADFIX010000192.1 GCA_022566435.1 Planctomycetota bacterium | reverse complement strand
GGAGCCCGGTGAGGCGTACGGGTCCGCGGCCACACCCGTCACGGCGGCGAAGACCGTCGACATGCCTGATTGCGGCAACCCGATGAGTGCGACTTTCATAAGAGCGATCCGTGGAATTGTGAAACGACCAGACTGCGCCGGCGATAGATTCAGCGTGGCATTCGCCTGCGAAACAGAATTACGAGGGCGAATCCGCCGATTGTTGCTCCGCAGGCGCGGATTGGGTCGGTATCGCCGGGGCGTCGTCTGAGAAAATGCTGCTTAGCGCCACGATTTCGTATCGCCCTTCCGCATCCGTGTGGCTGAACTCCACGACCTCACCGACGGTCTTACCCATAAGGCCCTGCGCCAGCGGCGCCTTGTAGTTAAACCAGCCGTTGTCGACGTCCGCTTCCCACGGACCCCCGAACATCATGACGTATTCGAGGCCATCCCCCAGGCGCCGGAAGACCACCATCGACCCGACCCCGACCTCATCCATCGGCACATCTTCGGGGTCCAGGACCATCGAGCCGGCGACTTCCTCGTTCATTTGCGCCAAACGGGCGCGTAGTAAGTCGCGTTCTTCCAGGGCGAATTTGTATTCGGAGTTTTCGCTGAGATCGCCACGTTCCGCGGCTCTTCCGATCGCCTGCGCGTTTTTATGCATCGTGACGTTCACATGATGCTCGATCTCGTCCTGCTTGCGAACGAGCCCTCTCTTGGTCACAAAGAGAACCTCTTCCCGTGCCCACGGTTTTTCCGGTGCAGCCTCTTCTTCGGTAGGTAGCCGACGGTCGATTTCCTTTAACATGTCTCCGCGAACACTGAACGCAAGACCTTCGGCGCGGGAGATTTGCGTACGGAGCGTTCGCATCACCCCGGAGTCGAGCGTGGCGAGGCAGCTTATGAGCCGATCATACTTCCGTGCGGCGAGCACCGCACGGACCCTGCTGCGAAGGACTCGCTCTCGCTCTTTCGGGAGCTTTTCCGAAATCCGAACGTCCTCGAGCATGCGGAGCACACGAGTCAGAATGTTGCCGGGACTGACGCAATCAGCAGCCTCACTGCAGCTCGGACCATCCCACAGCCAGAGTAGGGCTTCATAATGCTTGACCGGTGAGGTCAAGATCCTCTGGACGGGTTCCTCGAAGTCGTTTTTGGATCGACCCGCGTCCACCAACCGGCTCGCCGTACGATCGCACGCCGCCAGCGGAAACGTAGGAAGCAACTCGATCAAACGTTCTTGCCAATCGTCCGGTCGCACCGAAATCAAGACGTCACACGCCAGTCGGTAGAGTTCGTCCAAGCCCAATTGGCTGAATACTTCCTCCAGATTTCCTGCATCACGCAGAAGATCTTCGAGGGGGGACTGGGCATCCTCGAAACCGGCCAGCTCGCCGATACGCCCGGCGGCCGCCAAACTTGCCGCCCTGGCGGGCGACGTGGGCGTCGCCCGTGCCGACCGCTCGATAAAACTGTCATAGCATTGTTTCAATACGTCGGCGGAAACTTCGGCGCCGCGCAGCTTGCATTCGCGAATATATCCCTCCACGAGTTTCAACTGATCGAGAGGATCTCTTTGCCGCCGGAAATCGTTCCACAGCTTTTCGTCCGTGGCGACGGGCGCGTCGTGGTAACAGATCGTGTAGGGAGATCGCCCCGTCAACTCGACGTTCGGATATTTCTTCAACGCCGCGCGCGCCTGCGTCCACCATTTTTTCCACTCGCCGTCCGCCAGCAGGTCGTCCGCCAGCATACGCTCGAGCGAATCGCTATCGATCTTGCCGTCATGTTGTTTGCAGATTTCAATCACCACCGACGCCGGCTTGGATTGTATTCGCCGAAGCAAGTCATCGCGCTGAAACTGCCGCATGACCCAGAAGTCGTCTTCCGTAGCGGGATAGTAGTTGTCGGCAAGCTCCACCGCACCCAACATTTCGCTCGATCCGCCGGTGTCGATCTCATACTCACAAGAAGCGGGCGAGACGCGCAAGACCTTGGCAGCAGTCGCTTCGTCGCGGGCGCGAAGATAAACGCCTTCGCTGATCGCCAGACACACTTCCAAGGTTCGCAAAGCGCGCCGTACGGGGCGCCCCTTTGGCAAGCCCGCTTCGACGATGAGCGCCTCCAACCCTTCCCGGCCCTCATACGCCGCGCGATACAATTCCGTCACGACTTTGCGCAGTTCGTCCCCCTCGCCAACGGCCAGCAAGAAAGGCCCGGCCACCGTCAAGGCTTCCAGCGGGCTACTACGCGACGAAACCGTCTCGATCGCCGCCCATGCGAGTTCCGCGGCGGCGGACGTGTCTCCCCGTTTTCGCAAAGCTGACAAAACGACGTCATATTGCCGAAGTTGTGATAGCTCAACATCCTTCGACTCGACGAGCCCCAACCACTCTTTCTCGACCGTACGCGCGTTGCCGCTGCCCGCGAGTTGTACAAGGGATTCCAGTTCCATCATTCCTCGATCAGCTCCGGTTCTACTTTAACGATACACCGAACGGATGAGTATCGCAGACCTTGCCCGGGTTGTCGAGAGCCCAAGAAACCGGGCGAATTCCCGTCAGCCGGCCGGATGGGGCAAGCTGAGACAAAATGGTGCGCCCGATGCGGCAGAGCCCCCCCCGGACGCACGACGCTTCGCCTCTTGAGCGATCCGGGTCGCCACCCATGCGCATTTCCAACGAGAAGCCTTGGCAAAGGGCAGTCCGAGACGCTCCTGCCAGAACTTCGCGTAGGTTTTTGCGGCATCCGACCAACGCAAACCACAGACGAACCGGTAGGCTTGAGCCACACCATCCGCCCGCGCCTCTGGATTATCGATAAAGTGCATCGTCTTCGCGGCAAATGCCTCCGCGTCGCCCATCGCATGCAGAAACGGGCTGAAGGACTCCACACAGACATAATCGCGTTTCAGCGGATCAACGTACGCCGCCAGCACCAGACGCCGTCTCGCCATGGCCTCTTGGATGGCCATGCGTCCATCAAGAAAAGCAAAACACGATTCGACGATCTTCTCTTGGGCGTTCGCTGTCCGACCATGAAAGACCACCGGGAGGTCGTCGCGGTGGACCAAGTCGCGAAGTGACCCCATCAAGCTGCCATCGCCATACACGTGCAATTTGAAGCACCGCCCTTGCCGCTTGGTCAGGATACGAATCGCGTCGATGTACGTGTGGATCCCGGTGTCCGGCTCGAGTCGGCCTATATAGGTGGCCGAAGTCGGTGGCGGCTCTGCGACAGGATCGAGCCGATCGGCCGCCGGGCTCAATCCTTGGTCCGGACACAAATCCGGGCGTATGCCTAGCCACTTCTCGATGAATTCGCCGTCATGGGCCACACCACGAACCAGCCCCACCGATCGCTTTGCGCGACGCTTCTCGCCGTCCGGCACGGGATAGACACAGGACATTCCATGGCGGATCAGAAACAGCTTATGCGGCTCGACCTGCGGTCCGAACATTCGCCAGTAATACTCAAGCATGTGCGTATTGCTGACGCTGATCACGTCCGCACTGCGGAAAAGCGGCCGCATTCGGAGAAGGTGCCATCGGCAGCGTTGAGGCGATCTTGTCGCCGGAAATCGGCGGATCGTGATGCCCTCGTACGATTCCCGCGCCGGCAACGAACCGATGTGATCGCCGGCGACGACACTCACCGTGTGCCCGCCTTCCGAAAGCGCTCGGGCCAACTCCAAGATATACTTTTCCACACCGCCCACGCTAGGCCGAAATCGATGCACAAAAAAGAGAATACGCATGGGCTACCCGCCGTGTCTCGAAAGAACTTCACCCAACGCCGCCCCATTCACGAATGGCGTGTCGGCGTCGGAACCGCTGATGAATCCTGCGTCCAGCAGGTAGTCGCGAAGATTTCCGGCATAGGCCGCATGCGCGGTGGGATTGGGGTGCGCGTCGATGGGCTTGCCGTTGAATCGCGCCAATCGAAGGTCCACCTCCATGTCGACAGTCGCCCACGACTGCGATCGACCGAAGGCCAACATGGCTTTTGTCGCTGGTTCCGCATCCATCCCCGCCAACACCCATGAGATCTCATGCTCCCGGCAAAGGGCGTCGAACCGCCCGATCAGTAGCCGCGACACCTCGTGGCTTCGCATCGCGACAGCCTCACGCTGGTTGTAGAAGCGTTCCGCCGCGTGGATCAAGGCCGAATAGCGCATGCCGGGCCACTCATGAAACGCCGGTCGTCCGAAACGAATCGTCAACTGGTCCAACTCATTGAAGCGGGCGAAGGGTCTGGCCGGCACGCCCGCGATTTTCCGCCACGACCGCTGCATCGTGTTTCGCTCATCATGCAGTGACGCGTACGCCAGAACGACCAATGCCGGGCGACGACCCGAGTCCAGGGCCTCACGTAGTTGAAGTAACGATTGGACGCTCCCGTAACCGGTCACGCCGAAGTTGACCACGTTGTCATTCGGAAGCGACCGGTCCAATAACCACGAAAAAGTCTGGTCGTCCCCAACCGACCAGCCGTGGGTCATCGAGCAGCCGAAGAGCCAGATCTCCGGCAGGCTTAGGTTGTTCTTGGGCGAATCGGGCGGGCGCGTGATTCTCAGCGTGTTGGACAGATGCGTCGCAACGAACGAATGGCCATCTCTCAGATCGAAACAATGGCGCCCGGGCGCGTGCGTATAGCCAAGGACTGCGTGATCGAGAAACAGGTCACTTCCCGCATCGCTTGACGCCGTGAGCTGCGGTGGGCGATAGGATTGCTGCCCCATCGCACGAAGCGCGAATTCCGTCAGGCCGGCCCAGACGAACGCCATGGCCAGGCACGTGATGAGTGCGAATAAAATCCGCCGAGTTCGAGAATTAAGGCCGTCTTCATGTGGCGAGACCGGCACGACCGCCGTCTTGCACAGAAAAGGACAAACGAAAACGGCATAAAGCCCGCCCGCTAAAAGAAGGACTTGCGTACTTCCCGAGCCATGCCACCTGAATCCCACTTCGATCCAGTTTGGCGGCAGCGCCCGACTCATGACGAACAGCCCCGGAACGGCGCACGCCGCCATCCATGCCCATTTCCACTCCGGTCGCGCAAGCACCCCGCTTGGTCCTGCCATTAGCTCAACTCGCTTCCATCCCATGCGTGTACGTCCCGCCGGCCGAACATCAAAAGCATCAATCCCATTAGATTGTCCATTCTCGAACGTGTAGCGCTCCAGTCAGGCCATCGCCCCACCACCGGTTTGCACCAGAGGTTTCCGACGGACTGCCAGAAGCCCAGCCCATGCGTCTCGACACGTTCGAAGCCTGCCTTCATGGCTCTTTGCGATAGCTCGTGCCGGGCATACGGGATCTCCATGCCGTAGGGCCACCAGCGGCGAAGTTCGAGATAGGATTTCCACACTCGGTACGGCAGGCACCACGCGTGCGGCACGCTCACGACGGTGATGCCCGACGGCTTAAGCACGTCGTAGTGTGTTTCGAGAACACTCGTACGCTGGGCGCCCGCAAAATGTTCGATCACGCCAATCGAGAGAGATACATCGAATCGCCCCTCTGTTGAATCCGATCGGGTCAATAGATCAGCTTGTTCAAATCGGGCGGGCAAGCCCAACCGGTCAAAACGCTTGCTCGCCTCTTCCAAGGCTCGCTCGCTTCGATCCAGCAACGTGACCCGTGCGCCGCGGCGAGCCAGCAGTACGGAGAGATCTCCTCGACCGGAACCCAACTCGATCGTTTGCAGCCCATCGAGCGAACCAAACGCCCGTTCGAGCCGGTCGACGACTAGTTGCCAACCCGGACTTGCTTCTTCCCGCTTCAACAGCGCGTCGTCTCTTGTATCGCTCGGTTGATATCGCCAAATTCGATCCCACACCCTGTCAACGGATGAGCTCTGGAGGACCGGTGATTCGACTAAGACGCACTGTCCACTCATCAGCAACCACCGCCACAACAGAGATCTAGTTTGTCGCCAACCTCAAATAGGCGGGTTGGTCCCTGAGCATCAGTACCATCCCGATTCCAATCGGGACTAGGGAGTACCCCGCGTGCAACCCCCGGCATCAGCGTTGGTGGCACACGAGCCACCGCGCCCCACCGGGCGAGACTTTATTTGTTTATCGGACGGCTCTTCGTCGACCTGAAGATCGGCCAAGATGGGGGAGATGGCTTGCGGCCGACCCCAACCCGATGCAACGTGGCGGACAGGTCAAACGAAAGCCGCATCGGACCGATAAGAACGGCACAGTCTGTCGAAATGTTTTCTTTGCCGGCCATACGATTTGGAAACGCCGCCAATGCCCTCGAGCGTACCCTATGCCGTTCCCATCATCGCCAACATCGCCCGCCAACTGCGCCCGGCCCACGTACTGGATGTCGGCGTGGGGTTCGGCAAGTACGGCTACCTGCTGCGAGAGTACACCGACATCTGGGATATGCAGAACGTTGACGACTATCGGCCCGAGCGCTGGAAGACGATCATCGACGGCGTCGACGCCACGACCGCGTCCATCATCCCCCTGCACGAGTACGTCTACGACACGATCCACATTGGTGACATTACCGAGTTGGTCGATACACTGGGCAGCTACGACGTCATTATCATGGGCGACGTGCTGGAGCACTTCGACAAGCCGATCGGCGAGCGCCTGCTCGACAAGCTATACGAGCACACAAACAAGTGTCTGCTCCTGACTTTCCCTCCTAACTGCCGAACCAATGACAGCGTGATCGGCAACCCGTACGAGGCGCACCGCAGCGCATGGAACGGCAGGGACTTTCGTCGCTTTCCGAGGTGCGCCCTGAAAGGGCGATACAAACGATCGAGCCCAAACGTACCGTTCATCAAACGAAAAGACGATGGCGAGGCGTTGCCCTGGGCTGCCAGTGGTTGCCCCCTTGGGGCGACGCAGGCCCATCGACAGCCAAAGCAAGGGCTTCCAGGTGGAACAATTTCGAGGCTCAATAGCACGGCCTTCGCACTCGCTGTCTACGCTTCGCACCGCCAATTACTCGAGCGGCACGCAAGACTCGCTTCCGGCTGCCGGCCAGCTCTACCGGACGGGAAT
>JADFIX010000191.1 GCA_022566435.1 Planctomycetota bacterium | reverse complement strand
CCGCCTACGTGCTCCGGGACGAATGTTTTTTGCGGGACCGATCGGTGCCCGGCGCATGCACGCATCGCAATTTGGCCGGAGCCGTGGTCTGTGATCTAACTCCCCGCCTACTTGATAATCGTCGCGGCGGTCGCGAGGTCCTTGTCATCCGTAACGATGCGTTGGATCGAGGTCTTCAAGAAGGTCATTTTCGTATTCGTGGATTCATCGACCTTGACGAGCACTTCGTTGTCCTTGACCGATACGACAGTGCCGATGACCCCGCCGACGGTCAGGATCCGGTCGTTTTTCCCCAGGCGGGCATACAACTCCTCGCGCTGCTTCTTTTCGCGCTTCTTCTGGCTGCGCATGGTGAGCATCATGAAAGCAATCACGCCGAACATCAGGGCCATGAAAAGCCCGGTGCCGGCACCACCGCCTCCACCGGTCGGCGATCCTCCGCTGTTCTGTGCAATGATTGTTATCCACTCCATCATGGGCTTTCCTCTTGTTGGTGTTGCGCCGGTCCGGCGGCAATCGGAAACTCGGTCACGATTCTCGCCAGACGCCCTTCGCGAATCAACTCCCGCATGCGGGTCATAAACCTCTGATAGAATCGAAGGTTATGGATCGATGTCAATGTCGGACCCAACATCTCGCCGGCGTTGAACAAATGACGAATGTAGCCGCGAGAGAAGCGACCGCAAGTCTCGCAGTCGCAATCCGCTTCCAGAGGCCCCGAATCGAGCCGATACCTCTCGTTTCGAAGATTGAGCGTGCCTGTCCGCGAGAAAGCCTGGCTGTTTCTGCCGTTCCTCGTGGGCAAGACGCAGTCGAACAAATCCACACCCGCTTGCACGGCGGCCAGCAAATCCCGCGGCATGCCCACGCCCATCAGGTAACGCGGGCGATCCGACGGCAGCACGGAAATCACGGGGCCCAAGACGGAAATCATCTCTTCGTGCGTTTCACCCACCGACAGGCCGCCGACGGCGTAGCCGTCGAATTCGATGTCGACAAGGGCCTCCGCACATCGGCGACGCAAGTCCGGATCGAGCCCGCCTTGCACGATGCCGAACAGGGCTTGATCCTCACTTCGCGCGTGGCACTGCTTGCACTGCGCCGCCCAGCGGACGGTCCTCCTCACCGCGCGGGCGATCGTCTCGCCGTCGCTCGGCAGCGGCGGGCATTCATCAAATGCCATGATCACGTCAGCTCCGAGCGCATTTTGAATGGATACCGCGCTCGCCGGACTTAGGCTCATCGCCGCACCGTCAATGTGCGATCGAAACTCGACGCCCTCATCCGTGATCTTGCTGATCTTGGCCAGCGAGAATACCTGATAGCCACCGCTGTCGGTCAGGATCGGACCCGACCAGCCCATGAAAGCGTGAAGACCGCCCAACTCTCGAACTACGTCGGCCGTGGGGCGAAGCTGCAAATGGTAGGTGTTGGCCAGAATCATTTGCGCGCCGCTGCCCGCCAGTTGCGGCGGGGTCACGCCCTTGACCGTACCGGCCGTCCCGACCGGCATGAAAGCCGGTGTATCGACATCGCCGTGCGGCGTGTGGTAAACGCCGCATCGCGCCGCGCCGTCGGTGTGTGTGATGGTAAGTGGAAACAAAGCCATGGGCAGGCAGACTCGTCAGTGGCCGTACGGTTCGGCACGTCTGGAATCCGGTCAGACAGCCCCGACCGACAGCTTGCTTAGCGCCGGCTCGACTTCAGCGAGCACCTGGCAGTCGCAATACGCTCCGTGGCGAATGAAAAGAAGCTTGGCATCCTGCGTGACCTTGTGGGCCGATCGCCCTTTCGAAAGGGCACCGGCGGTCCTGGAAAAGTCTCCCTTGCACGCCTTGGTCGGCGTAGGATTCATCGCCTCGCGCAGAGTATCGAAGAACCCGCGGTCTTGAAGGTCGCCGAAAATCGCCTGCTCGCGATCGGCGATATCCTCACTACGCGGCATTCTGAGAAACTGGTCGATTGTTTCGTCTTGTGCCAACTCGAGCCAGACGCAGCCCGAGAGCCGCTCCTTTCGAAACGACTCCGAAATAACCGCCACCAACCGCTGAAATCGCTCTTCCGGCAGTAGACCCGTAAAACCGGCCCAGCGGAACGTCAAGCACATGCGATCCCAGCGCTTGCTGTGTCTCGCCTCGACGGTCATCCCCGGAAACGACTTGGCGAGCAGCGCCACCAGGTCCATCTCCAGCTCGCGATCTTGCTTTTCTGTCGCCATAGCAGCGAAACTGTCCACACGGCGGAAGGAATGTCAAGGAGCGGTGTGTCAGCTGGTTGCGTTGAGCCATCACCAACGTGGAAGAACGCCGGGGTGCACCCAAGGAGCACGGCTCGGCCTTTTTCATCCCGGAACTAGGAAGACCTCCGCACGCGGCTGCCGTGGTACCGGAAGATTCAACTGATCTGTGGCAACCCCAGCTTTCGTAACCGCCTGCAGGGTCGTGAATTCCTGGTAGTGGTTCACTTTGATTTGAGCGGATTTACTTTTCGGGCAAACATGCGCGCTTGGGGACGCTACGCGATGGGCTTAGTCCTATTTGGCCTCTGAAGAGGTTTTGAACTGATGAGGGCGCGCAGCGATTTGAACGATGGCGACCCAGTAGCAATCGTAGGGAATGTTCCAGGCGTCGTTGGGATGCTGATTGACAGGCTTAGTCGCTTACCCGGCACAGTTTCAGTTTCCCGTATAGCGGTTGTCATTGTCCTGCCTTTTGGACGATTATTCGTCTCTCAAGTAATAGAGTCGTTCCCGCCACAAGTTGCAATCGGTACTCTCCAGCCGATGGGAAAACGACACCTTGCATTGCTACGACGCCCTCCACGATCGCACGAGGATCTGAAAAGTCCACTTCGGCAGTTGCTTCAGCAATCGTTACGTCCTCGTCGACAGTGACCAATCTAATAGTACAATCGCTCTTCCCGTGTCCATCCGTAAGGACAAAGTAAATGACGATAATCCCATGCTTAGCTGGAAATTCCTTTGCAATGATGACTGAAAACGTCCCAAGAATCGTGACCTTGCCAGTTCCAGGATCACGATGCACATTATCAGCCACAACCAATGCCAGCGCATATGGTTCTACGGTTTCGGGCATTCCGAATCACAATCCTTATCGGTCTCTTCTGCTGTCGTCTGATCCACAATCCATTTAGCTAATTCGTTTGGATCAACTGGGCGTTCGCCGCGTCCATCAAGCAACTCACGCTTGGGTGGAGACGGCTTGTCTTCTTTAGGATTCACGCTTTGTGCTACCTACAACGGATTCTGAGCTGCTCGACAAAACACCGCCAGCAGGAGAAGCCGTGTGCAATGTTAATGTTGCATCAGATGCTAGTTCTGTCAAGGCAATTTGGCAAAGACGTTGTCTTGCCCAGCCTGATAACGTCCGTCCGTCCTTTATAGCCGCCTTCTTGAATAACTGATACTGGTCGACGGAAACCCTTATCTGAAACGGCTTAGCGTAAGATGATGTTGGGTCATTGTCCATGATACTAATCGTACTTTATTTTCATTGACTTGTCAAGCAAAAATACTTGACAAGTATTGAAAAATACAGTACACTGTATGTACAAGTGCTATCTCGAGCCATTGCAATGCGAAAACTCAGCCATGAAAAGCGAATCCAAATTATTAATGCCCTGGTGGAGGGGTGCAGTATCAATTCGACCGCCCGAATGTGCAGCGTGAGTAAGCTGACGATTCTCCGCCTGCTCGCCGACGTGGGTAGCCTGTGCAGGGATTACCACGATATCGCGGTACGCGGATTGCGCTCGGAACTAATACAATGCGACGAACTCTGGAGTTTCGTGGGATGCAAACAAAAGAACCGAGAGCTTGGCAAGGCGGGCAACGGCGACGTCTGGACGTGGGTCGGCATGGACGCCGATTCCAAGATCGTCATTGCCTATTTGGTCAGCGACCGAGGCGGAGTCGCGGCACGGGAGTTTATTTCCGACATTGCAGACCGCCTCACGGGGCGCGTGCAACTAACGACCGATGCTCACGGCGCTTATCTGGGCGCGATCGAGGACGTTTTCGGGCTGGACATCGACTACGCTCAATTGCACAAGACGTTCGGCCCTGACGACAGCGGCAGGGGAGCGGAACGGAAGTACAGCCCTGGCAAATGCAACGGAACGCGCAAGGTCCCGTACTTCGGATTGCCGGATCGCGAGCATATCAGCACAAGCTACGTCGAAAGGCAGAATCTCACGTTGAGAATGGGCCAGAGACGCTTCACGCGGCTGACCAACGCCTTTTCAAAAAAGCTGGCGAACCACGCCCACGCAGTCGCCTTGCACTACTTCCACTACAATTTCATCCGTCGGCACAAGACGCTCAAAACGACACCGGCTGTCGCGGCGGGGATCGCGGACCGTGAGTGGAAGCTCGACGACTTGGTACGACTGCTAGAGGATGAGGAGCACAAGGTCGCCAACGGCGGGCGAATCAACCGTGCGGACCGATCCTAAGTGAACCACTACCGAATTCCTGGCGGGGCACGTCGATCGGATCGCGGTTCGCTTCCTTCCGAGGTACGTGCGGGACTTTGAAACCGATCGACCGCATTGGGTCGCATCCGCATCAGGAAACCACCCGCAACTACAGATGCCGGACGATGAACGGACTATTGGACTTGGTTTTGGAATGGCATCAGCACCGCTATCCCTTCGAGGTCGAACGCAACGGATAAGTCCGACCCGATCCCGTTCACCGGGGCGCCCGCCTACAAGACAAGATGTGTCGTGACGAGTCGCGTGAAGAACGGCTCACCGGGTGCATCCTTCACCACCAAGAACGCCGTTCCAGGCGTGCGAAGGGCACTCTTGACCCGCCAATGGTTACCGCACCGATCGCAGTGTAGATGCAAAAATTGGACTTTTAATAGAATTTCGTTGTCTTCGCCGACGAATGGTCTTAGAATAAACCGATACTGTAATCTCTTGGCACGCAACGCATTTGAGTTCTACTTGGAGGTGGTGACCATGCAGGTTTCAAATACGGCTCGGTTGCTGTGCCCGAATATCCACGAGGATCGCCCCGTCCTGATCGAGAATCAGATCGTAGCGATTGACATCGTCCCAGAAATTATCGCGTCGAGGACGGTCAGTGATTCGTTTGCGTTCAACGTTGGTCCGGTTCCCACGGTCAAAGACCCGAGCAGGGTTCGTGTGACCGCTTTGATAGAGATGGCTCGCAGGAACGGCGATAGCGGTACCTTCGATATGGAAGTTGGTAATCTGACCGCTGAAACAGCAATGGACGCCCTCGAACGGTCTGAGGCCGCGGCTGTTTTCCTCGATTCCGGTACGGTCGTGGCGCTCTTCTATCACGATGGTCTTCTGGACTCAGCTTTGTATTTTGCACCTACACAGGGAGAAGGCGGCGCAAACGGCAACGACCGTGAGGAGGAACCGGACGAGCAGCAACAGCATAGAAAGAACGCGGTGTGTAATTCGCTTTACTTCGCGTGCATAGCTGACCCACCGAGCGTTACTGCCTGCATCGGGTGGTTGGAGAACTGCCAGACAACTCCTATCGAATAAGGTGTGAATCCACGAAAACGTCTGGACGCCCTTGCGACCGCTGCCGGTTAATATCGGTTCGTATTCATAATCAGCCTAGCCCACGACGTGGTATGCCCCCAGCCATCGGCGCGAAGCTTCGAAACCTTCAATCACCTTGACTGCGAAGCGTTTCAGATGGTGCCCCGTCAACCCGTTCTCCGAGATGATCGCGACCCGCTTCGGTTTGCCTTTGTCATTCAGTTCCACGGGCATCGCCGCCTTGTTGTATGAATCACCTCCCGGTCGAACGGGATGGCTCGCCTACATCACCGCCAAGCCCACCAACGCAAAGCAACAGAATAAGCCCCAAAGGCATGAGAAAGTCTCGCGGACATGGGTTGGCTATCACGCAGGCAAGCATGCCGCCGAGTCAACCTGCCAATGCTGCGAAAACAACGATTGGCACAAGTCGTGAAGATCGTCATTGGCTCCGCTCTAGCACAGCTCTCGATACTCTGGGGCGTGGCTGTGCCCATCGTCCGTGAATGATAAACCGCTGTATTCAGCAGAACGAAGCGTAATACTCTCGCCAATGGTTTCCCGTAACGAAGAATCATCTTTCTGCGTTTTGCGCCGGACAATTGTATCTCGCAGCTTAAGACCATTCCAGAACACTACATGTTTTCATGCTTCTGCGAGGGCAACGAGCAGAGAACATGGTTGCGATAGACGATGCGTGAGGATAGCTTGACGCACCGACGAAAGACCTGAATCAAAAGGAGTCTACCATGCCCGAAATCCGGCCCTTCCCCGCCATCCGGTACGACCACTCACGATACGCCGGCGATCTCTCCGAGGTGTTGGCGCCGCCCTACGACGTGCTGAATCAGGCGGACAAGGATGTCCTTCTCGCCAAGAGCGATCACAACATCGTGGCCATCGATCTGCCGCACATTCCGCCGAAAACGCTCGGCCCCTCGAAGGCCTACGAGCAGTCCGCCGCCGCGATGACCGACTGGCTGGCGCGCGGCATTCTGATCCGCGAAGACGCACCCGCCCTCTATTTATACCACCAGCTTTTTGAGCACGCGGGCACTTCCTACACCCGGCGCAATTTCATCGCCCGCGTCCGCCTGCATCCGTTCTCCGACAATGTGATCCTGCCGCACGAACAGACGTTCGGCGGTCCCAAAGAGGACCGGCTCGCGTTGATGAAAACGACCAAGTGCAACCTGTCGCCGGTGTTCGTGCTCTATGCCGACCCCCAGAATCAAATCGGAAAGGCCTTCGCCGCGGTCGCCGCCCGGCCGCCGGACGTCTCCGCGTCGCTCGATGGAATCGACAACCGAATGTGGATTGCGAAAGACCCGGCCGTCATCGACGCGGTGACAAAAGTCATGGCGGACAAGAAACTCTACATCGCCGACGGGCACCATCGCTACGGCACCGCGCTGAACTATCGCGATTGGTACGCCAAAGGGCAGGGCGGATCCATCACCGACGATCACCCG
>JADFIX010000190.1 GCA_022566435.1 Planctomycetota bacterium | reverse complement strand
CCCCGGCCCCCAGGGTGCAGGGGGCGTCAGAGTCTGAGTGGACCGACACGTTGTCCTGCAGGTTGGTCCCGGTTCCGATAGTGATCAGCGACCTGTCGCCGCGGACCGAGACTCCGTAGAAGGCGCTGGAGTCATCCTCCATGACCACCTCACCTGTCACAGCGGCGTTCGGCGCGATGAACACCCGCTGCCCCACCTGGGGGGTCTTCCCCGCGACCGGCCGGATCATGGTCAGCTCACCAGGCCGTCGATGATGGAGTTCAGTGTTGCCGAGGGCCGCATCACGCGGAAGGCCTTTTTCTCATCGGGCCGGTAGTACCCGCCGATGTCGGCGGGGCTGCCCTGCACCTCGTTGAGCTCGGTGAGGATCTGCTCCTCTTTCTCCACCAGCGCTGAGGCGACGGGCTGGAAGACCTTGGCGAGGTCGGCGTCGTCGTTCTGCTCAGCCAGCTCCTGCGCCCAGTACTGGGCGAGGTAGAAGTGGCTGCCCCGGTTGTCGATGGTGCCCAGGCTGCGGCCCGGGCTGCGGTTCTCCATGAGGAAGGTGGCGGTGGCCCGGTCGAGGGCGGCAGCCAGCACCTTGGCCCGCGGCGCATCCGCCTGTTCGGCATACTTCTGCAGGGAGGGCACGATGGCGAAGAACTCGCCCAGGGAGTCCCAGCGCAGGTAGTTCTCCTCGGTGAGCTGCTGGACGTGCTTGGGGGCGGAGCCGCCGGCGCCGGTTTCGAACAGCCCGCCGCCGGCCATCAGCGGCACGATGGAGAGCATCTTGGCCGAGGTGCCCAGCTCCAGGATGGGGAACAGGTCGGTGAGGTAGTCGCGCAGGACGTTGCCGGTGACGCTGATGGTGTTCTCACCCCTACGGATGCGGTCCACGGAGTATTTGGTGGCGGAGACGGGGTCGAGGATCTCCAGGGTCAGTCCCTCGGTGTCGTGCTCGCCCAGGTAGGTGTGGACCTTGCTGATCAGATTGGCGTCATGGGCGCGGTTCTCGTCCAGCCAGAACACTGCCGGCCATCCGGTCTCCCGGGCGCGGTTGACCGCAAGCTTCACCCAGTCCTGGATGGGATCGTCCTTGGTCTGGCACGCGCGCCAGATGTCGCCGGTCTTCACCTGGTGCTCAATGAGCACATCGCCTGCGGAGTTCAGAACCTGGACTGTGCCGTCGGCGTGGATCTCAAAGGTTTTGTCGTGGGAGCCGTACTCCTCGGCCTTCTGCGCCATCAGGCCGACGTTCGGGACGGTGCCCATGGTCGTCGGGTCGAACTGGCCGTTGGTCTTACAGAAGTTGATCATCTCCTGGTAGATCCGGGAGAACGTGGACTCGGGGTTGACCGCCTTGGTGTCCTTGGTCCGGCCGTCGGCGCCGTACATCTTGCCGCCCAGCCGGATCATCGCGGGCATCGAAGCGCCGGGATTTTGTTCCACGATGCTCCGTTTGGGGAGCGGGATGGGCTTGCCGTCCTCCGTTACCGCGACGCGAATGGTGTCGTAGACGATCTTTTCGTTGGCACCAGCAGGATGTTTGACATCGAACAAGTGACCCGCGGTGACGATGCTGTCGTAAAGTGCTTCACCGATCATTCGCCGCATGGGAGTGGCAAGGAAATTCGATTCCAAATCTTTGCGAGCGACGTCGTCAGCCTCATCAGGCACATGAGACCGCGCGTACACGTCGGTCGTGACGATCATCTTCACCAAGTTACGGAAGTCGTAACCGCTGGCGACAAACTCCTCGGACAAGTAATCCAAGGTCTTCGGATGGCTGGGCAGATTCGTGTTGCTGAAGTCATCAACCGGTTCTACAAATCCATGGCCAACCAGCTCTTTCCAGAGCCGATTCACAAAGGATCTCGCAAAAAGTCGATTACGCGGACTGGTGATCAAATCGGCCAGCCGCGTTCGCAGCTCGCTTTGACGATACAAGCTGGCCTGGATGTCGATGTTGCGAATCGCCTGTTTGGCTTCCGACGCCACACCCTGGAAATCGGTGATGCCGCGCGTTTGCCGGTTTGCTTTGTCAGCCGTCGTAGCCAGCAGTTCATCGATCAGCGGGTCCTTCTTATTTTTGGCAGCAGCCCGTGCGCGCTCCTGCTCCGCGCGCAGCTTTACGAGTCGCGCGATGAATTCCAAAGCCTTATCTTCGCGCTCGTTGGTAAACGGAAATCGCGCCTTCATTGGTTTGCGATCGCCCTTCGCCTCGTCTTCCGGCGGCCAAAGCACCGTCGTCTGGTCGGCCTCGGTGGTATAAACCACCCGGGTTCGCTGGCTCTCGACACGCCGCGTCTTGCCGAAAAACGCGGCCAAACTGTAAAAGTCATTGCGAGTCCATTTGTCGAACGGATGATCGTGGCACTGTGCACACGAAATACGAATTCCCATGAAAACCTGCGCCGTCACGGCAGCCATTGCCATTGGATCGGCGTTGTCGCCAAGAATAAAACCAACTTCCGGGATGGTGTTGGCTTTGCCGTTGGCGGCGATCAACCGGCGGCACAACTCGTCGTACGGCATGTTTTTCGCAATGGCTTGGTGAACATACGCGGTCAGAGCCGCTCCACCCGTGGCGTTCGAACGCAGCCGCAACAGGTCGCCGAAAAACGTCGTCCAGCGATCGGCAAATCTCTCGTCGCCAAGCAGCTTGTCCACAAGCTTCGCTCGCCGCTGGTCTGCCGGCCATTTCATGTACTCACGGATCTCGTTTCCAGACGGTATGCGGCCAATCAGATCCACCGTCGTTCGCCGCAGGTAAGTCATATCGTCGACGAGGGGCATTGCTTGCAGTTTGATTTCGAATGCATCGTTTTCCTGCTTCAGAACTTGGTCAACGTCGCTTGCTGAAGCAACCGCTGATCCAGACATCAAAACTGCTATCGAAAACAGACATGTCCTTCGGACCACTTTGAGACTCCCTCTTGGATAACGCGACAAGTCGCAGGTGGGATGACAAATTGGGTGCAGGGGCGAGAAATCAGTGCGTGCGGTTTGGGATTATGGTAAACATAAACGACCGCTGATGTCAAACCTTTAATTTGCTTCATTCCAGTTCGGGTGACAAAACGCAATTTTTGCCTTCCCGGTATATGGTCTCTGACCATCCTATCTGTTACGGCTGAATGGTTTTTGTCTGAAACGATTACTAGCTTGCCTACCACCTTAAGTAGAGATTCCTTGGAGCTGCAACGATGCGAAAAACGGAGTTTTTTTACTTGACGTTTTTGTGCGCGGTTTTCTCCTTCGCATTACACGCATTCGGCCAGGACGAACCGCCACCTCAACTGAGATTCTTGGAAGGATCCGAAGCCTCTATCCGAGCAGTTCAATACGGTGCTGCAGGACGCACGATCGTTGGCGCCAACACCCAGGGACAGGTCTTTTTCTGGGATTCGGTCACCGGCCAGTTGATCGCACAGGTTGCTGGACATTCCGGACCGATTCTGTCACTTGTCGTATCGCCCGACGGTTATCGGTTGGCGACTGGAGGCCGAGATGGCCATGTGAAGATCTTCGATCTGCCGACAATTCATCCGCTGGGCAACATCACAGGCTTCAACGGTTTGCCTACGTCCGTGGCGATCTCGAGCGATGGCATGCTTGCCGTCACCGGTGACCAGGCCAAAGCCGTACGTGTGTGGAACGTTACCAACAATCAGAATCCGTTCAATTTCGGCATGCCCGAAGTTGTCACCGACGTGTCGCTGCTCGGCGAACACAAGTTGGTTCTAGCCATTGCAGCCGATGGCAATTTGTCCGGTTGGAGTTCTGCCGATGGCAAGGCGGTCGCCACCGTGCTGACAGCGCCATCTAATGCGATCGCCGCTAACCGCACAGCCACCTCCGTTGCTGCCGCCGGCAAAGACGGAGTGTTACGAATCATCCAGTGGCCGCCTCAACCGTCACGAAACTTGGCAAGCCTGGGTGGATTGGTTGCAGCAGTAAAGATCTCACATGACGGCAAGTTCTTCCTCACCGGCAGCCACGATCAAACCGTGCGGCTATTCGACGCGGAAATGGGCAAAGAAATCCGCGTCCTGAAAGGCCAGGTCGGACCCGTGTTTTCCGCGGCCATTAGCGACGACGGAGAATTAATAGCCAGCGGGAACAACGCCGGCACAATTAAGTTTTGGCAATTGGCCGACGGTGCCGATCGGGGAACTCTGGCCGGCCACATGGGGCCGGTCCGAGATTTGGCGTTTCATCCCACGCAGCCGCTTGCAGCTTCGGTCGGTGAAGACGGCACGGTTCGCGTCTGGCAAGTCCCGATTGCCGGTGCGCCGCTGGCCGGCCACACGATGCGCGTGCTGTCCGCCGCCATCAGCAACAACGGCAAGAACGCGGCGACCACCAGCGCGGATCAAAGCGTGCGCCTTTGGAGTCTGGTTGACGACAAGCAAACTTGGGTGATTGAAAAACTCGGACAGGCAGTCCACAAAGTCGCCTTTGGTCCACAGGACAAACAACTGGCGACGGGTGATGCAGCGGGTGTGCTTCGTTTGCACATCGCGAAGGACGGAACGGTGCAGGCGACTCGCGGCGCTCATACCGCAGCGATCACCGGTCTGGCCTATCGCGCGGACGGTAAACAGCTAGTCACCAGCGGGCTCGACGGCGTTGTCAAGTTTTGGAATCTGCCATTGATCGCACCACAGACGTTGGCCAACCATCCCGAGGGCGCGACAGCTCTGGCATTTGTCGACGCAAAGACACTTGCCATAGCGTTGCCCGACGGAACGATTCAAATTCTCAAGCAGCCAGGCTTCGCGGAACAAGCCGGCCTTCTAAGGGGCCTTGCCGAACCCGCATCCACGGTGAGTTTTTCACCTGACGCCAAGCTGATCGCGGCCGGTACGGAAACGGGCCGAGTGAAGTTTTGGCTCACGGAAACGGGCGAGGATGCGCGCAGTGTCGCGGGTCACAACGGCGCGGTCAACGCGATCGCTTTTCATCCCAAGGTACCGCAAGTCGCGACAGCGGGCGCGGACGGCACGGTCCGCATCTGGAATTTGCCGGTGCCGCCGCGCGAGTTAATCAAGCTCGCGGCGCCCCAGCGAGTCGTCGCAGCAAATGCGGATGGCAAACAGGTTATTGCGGGAGGTGACGATAAAACGGCGTATCTTTGGAAGCTCGCCAACGAAAAGAATCCCCCGGCAAAACTGACGGGCCACGATTCACCCATCCACAGCGCGGCCTTTCGTGTCGATGGCAAGCAAGTAGCCACGGGAGACGAGTCAGGTGTTGTGCGGTTCTGGAACCCAGCGGATGGCAAGCCACAGTTTACGCTCGGCGCTCACTCCGGTTCAGTAACTTCGATCAGTTTTCATGCGCAGAACGGTTTGGTTGCCACTGGTGGTGTGGACGGCGCGGTGACGATCTGGCAGGTACCGATCAGCCCGGCTACTCCAAGCAGCCGGGCTTTCGTGCTTGGCAAGCACGATGCCGCAGCAACGACGGTTGCCGTGACGGCAGACTCGAAATTGGCAATATCCGGTGGAGCGGACAAGACGCTGCGATTCTTTGACCTGGCGACCAACAAGCAAACGCGATCAATCACTCTGCCAGAATCTGTTACCGCATCGGCGCTCTCGCCCAACAGTCAGCTTGTTGGAGCCACCGGCGATTCGGGATTCGTTCGGCTGTTTCAAACAGCTGATGCCGCCGCGCGAGGCAGCGTTGGTCATCCATCCGCGGTGAAGGGCATCGCATTCGCACCCAATAGTACACAATTCGCTTCCGTCGGAGATGATCGAGTGATTCGCGTGTGGAACTTGCCCGTGCCCGCGCGCGAATTTGTCGAACATCGCGGGCCCGTAACAACCGCCGCGGTGAGCCCCAATGGCCAACTGATCGCTTCCGGTGGAGGTGACAAGACGGTGAAGATTTGGAACTTTGCCAGTGGCAAAGTCTCCTGGTCGCTTGGGCACACCAGTGCCGTGGCCTCGCTCGCCTGGAAACAGGATGGAACGCAACTAGCGACAACCGACGGCAACATCGTGCGACTTTGGAATGCCGCCGATGGCAAGCAGATCGTTCAGTTGACCGGACACGTAGCTCCTGTTACTGGCGTTGCTTTCGGCGCCGGCGGTGTGATCGTCACGGGATCAGCCGATAAGACGATTCGGTTTTGGACCGTGGCGGACGGCAAGGCTGTGTTGACGCAAACACTAGCCGCCCACGACAAGCCGGTTTCGTCACTGGTGGCGTTGCCCGATGGCTCGAGAATTGTTTCGGCGGGTGCAGACGGGCGCGTGCGCACTTGGAACGTGGCCGATGCCAAACGCGGCTTGGATCTCGCGCACGGTTCTCCGGTCACTTGTTTAGCGATTAGCTTTGATGGCAAACTGATCGCAGTTGCCGGTGAGGACAGTTCCCTGAAACTATACCAGGCGGCAGATGGCAAACTGGTCTCGAACATCTTTGGACTCGCGAAGCCCGCCTCGTCGATTGCCTTCAGCCGCGATAATCTGAAGCTTGCCGCTGCGAGCGCAGACGGCTTAGTCCGTGTCTGGGACGCGACCGGCAATCTGCTGGAAACACTGGAGTCCAATCAAGCTGCTTCGGTGGCCTTCGGAAGCGATCATCTGCACCTGGTGATCGGGCAGGGCGACAACAGAGTTCGCATCCAGCGCCTCTCGCTTGTGAAACGAATTGCAGCAGCATTGGGAAAGGAACCGTTAACTTGTGTGGCATACACGCCCGACGGGACGTCGCTGGTCGTTGGTGAAGGCGAAAGTAAGGTCAAGCTTTACAACATCGCCCAGGGCCTAGAAGTCCGCGCCTTTGCAGGCAATACCGGTGCTGTGCACGCGGTTTCTGTCAGCGGCGATGGCAAGGTGTTTTCCGCCGGTGCCGACAAAACGGTCCGCGTCTGGAATCTGGCCAACGCCGCGGTAATCGCGACACTTGATCATCCAGGGCCCGTTCTCAATCTGAATGTGCGGGGCGACGGAATGCGCGTCGCCAGCAGTTGCGGCGATGGCTTCTTGCGAGCCTGGCATGTGCCGTCGGCGAAGGTCATTCAGCGCTGGCAACGTCCGTCAAGCGCGGTCGCCATGCTGG
>JADFIX010000189.1 GCA_022566435.1 Planctomycetota bacterium | reverse complement strand
CGCCCACCTGCCGCCATCCGTAGCCAACCCCTGATTCGAGGAGCCGTATGCATAAGAACATGCACGTACGGATCTGTGGGAGCCGTGGGGGAGCAATCCCCCATGGCCACCCGGCCATCGTTCTGTCGGCCAGCGTGAGCATCCGGTTACTTCTGTAACTCATTGAGTACGGCGGAAAGATTATGACGGATCAACTGCGCTCGGTCCGATTCTTGTCTACCCGTTCGCCGTAAGACCTCCAGCGCAGTTCGATAAAGGGATTCCGCCTCATTCAGTCTTCCACGTTTGTGAAGAAACTCCGCCAGGTTTTCCGTCGTGGTCAATACGTTTGGGTGATCCGGGCCGAGCTTGGCCAACTGCAGTTCCAGCACACCCTGAAACATCCGCTCCGCCCGTTCCGTTTCACCCTTTTGGCCCAATAGAATTGCGAGATTCCCCTCTGTCTCCAACGTCGTTGGGTGATCATCCCCTAATACATTGCGACACCCGTCGAGCGCTTGGACGCACAATCGTTCTGCCTCGTCGTACCGCGCTTGCGCCGTGTAGAGCCCTGCGAGATAGCTCATGGTGGTCAGCGTATCCGGGTGATCCTTCCCCAAAACTCGGTCCTGCACTTCCAGCGCCGCCAGGTACAGTGGTTCTGCTTCCGCGTATCGAGCCTGACTCGCGTATGACTGGCCCAGGTAACACATAGACTTCAGCGTATAGGGATGCTCTTCGCCAAGAACACGGCGGCACCCCTCGAGCAGCTTGGTGTAGAGCGGTTCCGCCTCGTCGTACCGACCCTGATTACGATATAGCTTAGCCAGGTTGCTTACGGAGCCCAGCGTATTAGGATGGTCTTCCCCAAGAATGCGGCGAGACACTTCCAGCACCCGTAATTGAAGCGGTTCCGCCTCGTCGTACCGGCCCTGGTCAAAGTATAGCACAGCGAGGTTGTTCATGGAACCCAGCGTACTGGGATGCTCTTCCCCAAGAACGCGGAGATTTGTCTCCATCGCCTTGATCGACAATGGCTCGGCCTCGTCGTACCGCGCTTGTTTTCTGTACAGCTCGGACAGACTGCCCATGGAAGCCAGCGTATGCGGATGATCTTCCCCTAAGACACGGCGGTACGCTTCCAGCGCCCTGTGATACAGCGGTTCCGCCTGGTCGTATCGACCCTGACGAACGTATAGCAGCGCCAAGTTGTTCATGGACGTCAGCGTGTCGGGATGCTCCTCCCCTCGAACACGGAGTCCTCCATCCAGGGCCTTGACGTGCAGCGGTTCCGCATCGTCATATCTACCCTGGTGACTGTATAACTCTGCAAGATTGTTCATGAAGCCCAATGTCTTGGGGTGCTCTGGCCCAAGAACTCGTTGTGACACTTCGAGGGCCCGCAAGCTCAGCGGTTCCGCCTCATCGTAGCGCCCCTGGCGAACAAATACTTCGGCAAGGTTGGTCATGGTGTGGAGAGTATCGCGATGGTCTTCGCCCAGAACACGGTGATTCGCTTCCAGCGTTTTGACCAGCAACCGTTCCGCTTCTTCGTACCGGGCCAAACCCAGGTAGAGCTGGGCCAGTTTGCTCATGGATTTCAACGTCACAGGATGATCCTCTCCCAAGACGCGGCGGGATGCGGTCAGCGCCTCGACGTGCATGGGTTCCGCCTCGTCATACCGACCCTGTTGACCGTACAGCTTTGCCAGGTCGATCATGGCTGTCAGGGTGCCGGCTTGATCCTCACCTAGTTCAGCGCGTGTCAACACCAGCGCCCGTTCGAGATGCGGAAGCGCAGCCTCGAACACACCGAGGCTCGCGTATGTGGTTCCCACCGTGGTGCGCACCGCGGCTTCGATCAGTGGTTCGTCCTCGAACTTTCCTGCAATCGCCTTCGATGCGGCGTCCAGCACGACGCGCATGCTCACGTCCTTGCCTTGGAACTCCAGCGCGACCGCTGCCAAGAAATCGTCGTTCAAAAAGTCATTGACCGCCTGAGCGATGGCCGCTTGCCGCTTGGCCTGAATCGCGAACCATGTGCTGGTCACCACGCAGGCGACAAGCACCACGAATACCGCGGACAATGCCGCCACGCCGGTACGGTTTCGGCGAATGAATTTGGACGCGCGATATCGCCAGGTCCCCTTCCGCGCGCGAACCGGCATGCCCTGCAGGTATCGTCCGAGATCGTCGGCGAATTGATCGACCGATGAGTATCGAGAATCGGGTTCCTTTCGCATCGCCCGCATCACGATGGCATCCATGTCCCCGGCGAGTCGATGGCCGAGCTTGTCCCGCCGCGCTTTCGACGGTCGATCCTCTTTTTCCGAAGGCACCCCGTGCCGGTTCGATTCGGAATGATCATACGAGCTCGTCGCTTGCGATACCGCGAGACTTGGCTTGAGTGGATCCTCGTCACAAATGATCCGCGCGATCTCGTAGACCAGCCGGGTCTTGAAACTGTGTGGGCGGCGCCCCGTAAGCAGTTGATAAAGAATCACGCCGAGCGAGTAGACGTCGCTGGCGGTGGTCACCCCCATGCCGCGAATCTGTTCGGGGCTCGCGTACTCGGGGGTCATGAATCGTTCCGTTGTCGGCGCCGCGGCACTCTGAGGAGTGTACTCAGGCTGGAGCAGCTTGGCGATACCGAAGTCCAGAAGCTTGGGAACGCCGTCACGGGTCACGAGGATGTTGCCCGGTTTTAAATCGCGATGCACGACGAGGTTCTGATGGGCGTACTGAACGGCCGCGCAGACGCCGCGAAACACCGCGACCCGTCCCTCGATTGATAAATCGTGCGCCTCGCAATAGACGTCGATCGGCTCGCCTGCGACGTACTCCATCACCAAGTAAGGCCAACCATCGTCTGTCACACCGCCATGCAGCAATCTGGCGATGTTCGGATGATTCAATTCGGCCAAGAGCCGGCGCTCATGATAAAAACGTTTTCGCGCCCTTTGGGGAAGCGGTCCTGCAGAGGTGATGATTTTGATCGCGACGCGATCGCCCGTTTGTGTGTCGGCCCTTTCCGCAAGGTAGACCGTACTCATCCCACCGACGGCAAGTCGCTCAATCAGTCGGTACGCACCGACCATTTGTCCGATGCGTTCCACGTCCGTTCCCTGCGGCGGCACATCGCTGCTACATAGCTCAGGAAGAAAGTCGAGCGCTGTCGCACCTTCATCATAGGAGACCAGCAAGGATGCCACGTCCGCGCACAACGTCGGATCCTCTTGTTCGACTACGGCCAACTTGGCCTTGCGTTCACTCGCGTCGAGATCACAAATCTGCTCGAAAGTCTCGCGGACACGTTGCCAACGTGCTGACATACGTTCACGCCCCTTCCTTCAACGCCATGTGCAGCCAGCTTCTGGCCGTCTTCCACGCACGGTCAATGGTCACCGGGGCCACGTTCAGGACCTCGGCCGTTTCGTCGATCGTCAATCCGCCGAAAAACCGCAGGTCGACGATTCGCGCGAGTTGCGGGTCGAGCGACTCCAACTCGCCCAGCGCGTCATTCAGGGCGAGAAGATGACCGTCGAACTCGAGTGAACAGTCGGAGGCGTTGTCGAGGGGCATGCGGCGGCGATCTCCGCCCCGCTTGACCGCGCTTCTGCGCCGCGCATGGTCGACCAGGATATTCCGCATGGCACGGGCCGCATAAGCGAAAAACCGACGAGGATCACGGAAATTCGAGACCCCCTGACTTGCAATCTTGAGAAAGGCTTCGTGCACCAGCGCCGTGGGGGCCAGCGTATGGTCCGGTAATTCGCCGCGCAGATAATGGCGCGCCAGTCCGCGAAGCCGGTCATAACCGCGCGCCCAGAGCAGCTCCGTCCGTCCCTCAGGCCCTTTCTCGCCCTCCTGCGGCGTTCGAGCTCCCTCTTCCCAGTTCTTCATACAGGTCCTCCCAAACCCCCGTAAATAGTTTTTACTCCAAATTGATGCTTTTTGCAAACCTTTTGCGCATTAGTTCTATAGAGAAGCGCACTCTTCCTGCGATAAGTGTGGATTTTGCCCGTGCGCTTCGACTGCCGCGATCGAATCGCAGGCGGGAGGCATCTCTTGCCGGCCGGTCTTGCGGAGGTTGATCGGTGTGTCACCGTGGCGGCAAACGTCTGTCTTTCTAGATGGTGATGCAATCGTAAGGGGGCTGTTGGGCCTTGGGCGAAACGGTGGCATTTAGGAGGTCTGTCGGGGCGGCTAGTGATAGAGCTGCCGGTACAATTTGATTTCGTTTGACGCTTGGCTCGCTTGCTGACTACGCGAGGCTGATAGGTGACATGCCTGCGGTCGATCGTCGAATCCGGCCAGCTGGCGTCGTCAATACGCGAGTGTACAAAGTGAAGCGTGTTTCTTCGAAAAGAAGCACGTGGAATAGGTATGCTGTGTGATCGTCGGATTCGAGTCTCAACGGTCTGGTCCGGAGGCGAAATATGAAGGCGCACTTGGTAGAGAGGGCGACAGCCATCGGTTCGCGTGGGCATGTGATTATTGTGGCGTTGATGGCGGGAACCCTACTGTCGGCGACCAATGCGTTCGCCCAGAGCATGCGATTTTATCCTATACGATCGGCGCCGCTCGGTAGCCCGGTTGGTACGGTCGGCGACCCGGTGACGCCGGCATTCAATTCCGACTTGGGCTGCTGGGAGGTGCACGTTGAATCCGGAGTCGAGGTCGATCTCGACCTGCAGGGCTTTGGCTGGGGCAACGCGCCGGGCAGCCCGACGCTGGGTGCGATTCAGGCCACGGTCATTTCCGCCGGCTACGACAATGGCTTTGGTGCTCCACTGAACCCGAAGGGTTGGCCCGGAATGCCCGGGGATGGTTACTATCAGGCGAGAAACACCTGCCAGGCTGGTGGCGATGGGAGTCCCTGTGTCTCCCCGTTTGATCCGACGTGCGACAACTTCAATAACGGTTTCTGCCTGCCGGCATCGAACTGGATCATACCCTGCGGCGAGAGCTTTCCGGAATGGTGGACTGTGACGCTGGACTATGCTTGGACGGCGGTGGCTCATGTCGACTGCAATGTGGACGACGGTGAGGTCAAAACGTTGGGCGGTTTGATTCTGGATGTTCCGCCCGATGCGGCGGGCATTTACGTGATCGCCATGGATCCCGACCCAAACAACACTTTCATGGTCAGCGGAGCAGGCGCGCCGATTCCCGATGTGGTGCAGACCTCCGCATGCATCACGATTCTCGGTACCAACGAACCCGGAAGATGCTGCTCCGAGATCGGTCCCAAGGTAGTCTGCGAGGGCGGCGTGACGGCACAAGACTGCGCCATGCGTCCGAAACCCAGATCATTTGCCGCCGGTGAGTCATGCGACGGCGATTGCGCCTGCCCGACTTGTCTGGTCGACGCCGATTGCGACAACGGTGACATGTGTACCGTCGATTCGTGTGACGAGTGTGGTCAGTGCCTCCACACACCGATCTTCAGCGTGGAAGACGAGTGCTGCAATCCGGCAAGCGGGCATATCATCTGGATCGATGACGACGATGTCTGCACGACCGACACGTGCGATCCCTCCACCGGTCAGGTAGACCACACGGACAATCCCGATTGCATTTCATTCGATGCCGACGCGTTCCCCAAGAACCGATACGTGTCGTTCGAGACCGGCGTGCTCACGGTCGAACGGGCGTATCACGTGCGCATGACGGCCAGCGGGCAATTTCCCGAATCCATCGGCGATCTTGGCTGGGTCGGCGTTCCGGATAGCAAGGGTACCGCCTTGGTCGTGCCCGATCCTGTGCTCTTGCGGAGTTGGCCGGCGGTCGTACGGGTCGGCGACTGCGAAATCATTCCGGCGGCGACGTTTGAGATTCGCATGACCCAAGGCGTAGACTTCGATCCCCCCATCGTGGTCGAAACAACCGCGGCGCCGACGCCCAAGCTCTGGGGCGACATCGTCGGCGATTTCAATGGCGTGGTGTGGACGCCGCCTAACGGCGTGCAGAATTTCTCAGACGTGCAGGCCGCCATCAAAACCTTCCAAGGCATCGAGAGCACCGCTCCGTTGATCTGGGCGGACATCGAACCGGAAACGCCCAATCGCGTTGTCAATTTCAACGAGGTGCTGTGGCTGGTCCTGGCGTTTATCGGCGAACCCTATCCGTTCAGTGCCCCGGCGGATTGCCCGTAGGCGTCGGCGGCCTCATTGGTGTGATCGATTATGACTCCGCAAAGAAACAAGCTCATGCTGCATGTTTACTGGTGTCGTGTTCCAGCGTCCCCTTTTGGATGCTCAAAATGAATTCGCACGCGGCAACGAAAAAAACGACAGCCATCGGCCCGCGGCGCCATTCCTTGATGATGACGTTGATGCTCACAACCCTATTGTCGGCGGCCAATGCCGGTACAGCCCCTGAACCACCGATACGAGCAGCCGCGCCGCACGACATCCTGAAGAACCGCTACATCTCCATCGATCCGCGTGGTGCGTCGGGGACCAACCCGGCAGCGCATCACGTCCGTGTGGCGTTGGATAGCAGCCAGGTCCCCGACCTAATCACGGCCGGGCCGTGGTGGGCGACCTCGCCGCAGAACGGCGGAGGGCTCTCTCCTGCGACTTGTATTTCGGTCGTCTCGACGTTGAAACCGGCGTCGGCGCCGGATTGGACTGGATGTCCGACCGTGCATCTGACCGGTTGTCCGATTATTCCGACGACGACTTATCGTATCCAGGCCGAGGTTGACGGAACCTTGTCGGCCGGAACTTTGCTTGACACCCAGGCCAAGCCGGGTGACAGGTGGTTCGGCGATATTGTGGGCCGCTACACCGGCCCGAACGGCAGTCCACCAAATGTATGGACTGCACCGAACGGCGTGGTGAATATCGACGATGCGTATGCGGGCATCAAGACGTTGAACAATCCCTTGCAACTCAGCGCGACCCACCTGTCCGTGGCGGACACGCATCCGGTCCTAAATGGAACACAGATAAATCGGAACGCCAGTATCAATGACGAGTTGATTGTCATTTTGGGTCTTCAGGGAAAGACCTACGGCCAAGTCGCGGATCCCCACGCCGGCATCCCCCCAAATATTCCCGATCTGACGGAG
>JADFIX010000188.1 GCA_022566435.1 Planctomycetota bacterium | reverse complement strand
ATTCCCCGACCGGAAAGAAGTGCTTCTGCTTGTTCGGCGAATCCGAGGCCAATGTCAATCGAAAGACCGCATCATGAACCGCGCTCAATTCACCATCGGCTACGACGTAAATGAGACTCTTGCACGACGGGCAGGGCGCGGGTTTTCCGACGTGCGCCTTGGGAAAACTGAGGCGCTTTCCGCACGCGCAGGGAACGGCGATATGGCTTGACGGAACATGTTGCGGGCTCATTAGATGGACCCCTTCCGCCGTAGTGGCGGTCGTTGAATAACCGCGCCGCGAAGACCTCCTGCCGCCCAATTCGCAAGTCGTCCAAACACCGAATCGTGCAGCCGCGCAAAATGCGAGTCGGCCGGAGAACTCGCGACAAGTCCGCAGCGGCGCCGCATTCGCATACTCAACCACCGGACCTTGAGAGATATTCTACGCCGCGGAGGGTCTCCATTGCAAGCGCAAGTCATCTCCCGCCGTGGCTTTCGCTCGTTTTACTCCCCGTACTTCGCGATCACCTCTTCCCCGCTCTTGCCGAGGATGTCGTATTTTCCGCCGACCTTGGTGAACGCCTCGATGGCCCGATCGATATGGGAAAACTCATGACCGGCGGATAGCTGCACGCGAATGCGTGCGAGACCCTTGGCCACCACGGGGAAGTAGAACCCGATGACGTAGATGCCCTCGTCGTAGAGATCGCGGGCGATGTCCTGGCTGAGCTTGGCGTTGTAGAGCATGATCGGCACGATGGGGTGATCGCCGGGCTTGATGTCGAAGCCGGCCTCACGCATACCGCTACGGAATCGCTTGGTGTTGGCCTCCAACTTGTCGCGCAACGCCGTCGTTTCTGAGAGTAGATCGATCACCGCAATGGACGCCTTGGCCACGATGGGCGAAACGGTGTTGCTGAAAAGATACGGGCGCGACCGCTGCCGCAAGAGGTCGATGATCTCCTTCCGTCCGGAAGTAAACCCGCCCGACGAACCGCCCAGCGCTTTGCCGAGTGTCGAGGTAATGACATCCACGCGACCCATCGCCCCGCAGTGCTCCGCCGAGCCGCGACCCCGCTTGCCCATGAATCCGGTACAGTGGCTGTCGTCCACCATGACGATCGCGTCGTACTTGTCGGCCAGGTGGCAAATTCTGTCCACCTGTGCCACCGTGCCGTCCATACTGAACGCCCCGTCAGTGGCCACCATGCGGTAGCGGGCGTCCTTCGCCTCTTTCAGCTTCTCCTCGAGGTCGGCCATGTCATTGTTCTTGTAGATGTAGCGCTTGGCCTTGCATAGCCGAATGCCGTCGATGATGGACGCGTGGTTGAGCTGGTCGGTGATAATGGCGTCGTCCTTGCCGAGCAGCGGCTCGAAGAGCCCGCCGTTGGCGTCGAAACAGGCGACGTAGAGGATGGTGTCGTCGGTCTCGAGAAATTCACTGATCTTGCGCTCGAGCTGCTTGTGTATATCCTGTGTGCCGCAAATGAACCGCACGCTACTCATACCGTAGCCGTGTGTATCGAGCGCGTCGCGGGCCGCGGCGATCACCTTCGGATGCGACGACAGACCGAGGTAATTGTTGGCGCAGAAGTTGATCACGTCCTTGGGCGGCTCGCCTTCCGGATAAACGACGCGAATGTCCGCCGCCTGCGGTGTGGTGATCTGCCGCTCTTCCTTGAACAGACCGGCCTGGCGAATCGACGCCAGCTCTCGTTGAAGATCATCTTTGATTCGACCGTACATTTGAGTTGCTCCTGCCGTTTGAAGAGGTTTCACCACAAAGGCACAAAGACACTAAGAAAAGAAAAGGCAATGCCGAATGGAATAAGTTTTGTGATCATGGGACGGCATCCAGCCGAACGCCGTCATATTCAACCGGCAGAGCCACTTCCCCTTCCACGTCCACGCCGCGCTTGCTCAGTTCATAATCAAGGCAAACTGCGTACATCCAACAATCCCGGACCCAATGATCGGTGTACGGCCAGCGAAGCATCAACAACTTCCCGAGCCAACGCCTCAGTCTCCGCCGAAATCGGAAGAATCGTTGTCATATCTCCGATCCGATCCACCGCACCATCCTCTCAATTCATATATTCCTTCGTGTCTTTGTGCCTTTGTGGTAAAAACGAATTCACCGATGCACCGGCGCCCCGGTGATATTCGGAACCGGCTCCCGCTGCCGCGATCGCTCGGGGATAGCCGCCGGCTTCCCGCCGTTGGGCAGCAGCACAATCTTGCAGGCCTCGCCGCTACTGAGCAATTCCATCGCGTCGTTGATCTCCTCGAAACCGATCGTCTTGGACACCAGCGGCCGCAGATCCACCACGCCGCCCTCCAGCAGCCACCGTGTTTTGTACCAGGTGTCGAAAATCCGCCGCCCGTTGAGCGCCCGCACCGTCAGATTCTTGAAGATCATGTTCTCGGCGACGTCGATCTCGACCGGCTTGGCCGGGATGCCGAAGAGAATCACTTCCCCGCCGTTGCGCACGACGCGAAACGCCGTCGTAATGGCACTGGCCGCCCCACTCATTTCGAAGACGATGTCTACGCCGTATCCGCCGTTGGCCTCGACGACCGTCTGAACCATGGATTCGCCCAGTTCCGCGGCGTTGAATACGCGGGTCGCCCCCATGGTCTCGCCCAGCGCCAACCGCTTGGGGCGAATGTCCGACGCGAAAATGGCCTTGGCCCCCACGGCCTTGGCAATGCCCACGGCAAAAAGCCCAATCGGTCCGCAGCCCAGGACCAGCACCGTCTGACCGGCCAACTCGTGCGCGAGGGTGGCAAAGACGGCGTTGCCGAACGGCTCTTGCAGCGTGGCGATGTCGGGCGGGAGCTTGGTCCGGTCGTTCTTCCAGATGACTTTCTCGGGCACCACGACGTAATTGGCGAACGCCCCCTCCCGATCGACGCCGAGGATTTCCGTATTGGGACACATGTGCGCCTGGCCCGTCCGGCACTGGTAACACATGCCGCACGTCACGTGGGATTCGGCCGATACATATTCGCCGACCTGCACCTGCCGTACCTTATCGCCGCAGGCGACCACCGTACCGCAGAACTCATGCCCCAAGGTCAACGGCGGTTTGATCCGCCGCTGCGACCAGTCGTCCCATTTCCAAATGTGCAGGTCCGTGCCGCAGAGGCTGGCGGCCTCAACGTAGACCAGCACGTCTTCCGGTCCCGGTGTCGGTCGGGGCACGTCTTCTACGACCAGACCCGGCGCCGCGGTCGCCTTTCGAATCGCTCTCATCATTTCCGCCATCGCTGCGCGTTCCTCGTATCGCCGGCCTCCCACAAGCGGCCCGGCGCATTATAGTGTCAATTATACGTCACTTTCTCTCGCCCTTTTTCTCGGGTGGAAGTGGTTCCACCAACCGGGCATATCCCTTCCACGCGGCCGGGTGGGCGAAATCCTTGTCGGTCAGCCCGACGTTGATCGATCCGAGCGACAGATCGGGGAAATCCGCCGTCTTGATCTCCATGCCCTCGCTGCTGGTGATGACGATGCGCCGCGGCAGGTGAACCGCGCGATCGATGAAAAAGTCGAGCGTGTCGTACCGGCGGGCCACGGGACTATCCGGTTTCGGTATGCAGGTCAGGTGGTCGCAGTTTTCGGGATCGCCGTCGACGGGCGGTATCCACGTCACCGTGAAGTTCTTGAGAATCTTCTCTTTCTTCTGTCCGAACGGTAGGGGGATGGGCGCCGTTTCAATGTCGAAAAAATCTCGCTTCTCGCCGGGACGTGTGATTTCCCTCTTGGTCACCTGCTCGATCCGCTCGATCGCTTCGTGGAGCCAGCGGCCATCGAACAGATACCACTCCCGCTTGCCGAGAACGCCGCCCTGCCGGCTTTTTTCAAAGTGGATCATGAACTTGGGGTTCGGCTCGCCCATCAGCAGGAGGATGCGACCGTCCTTGGTCTGCTTTGTAAGGTCCATCGTATCGTCCACAACGAAGTGGATTTTGCACCGAATATCTTTTAAGCCGTCGCTTCGTTTTTCAAGTCGGGTCAGGATTTCCTCCACGGAAGGCGCGGCCCGCTTCGCCGCCTGCGAGCCCTTCGGCTCCGTCTGGGCGTATGAGAAAGAAGCGAGTAGCAGTACCCAGATCGTCCCGGATTTGAACTTCATGTCGTTTCTCCGAATCGCGAAGTTGGACGGCGGGCGTCCTTGGAAAACCGCCCCAATTCCCACCGGACCTGTCACCGAGGGCGTCCCTCCGAATGCTACGGCAGGATTTGTCCTGCAACAAGAACGTCACGCCTAGGAAGCTCAGGCCCCGCAATTCCCCCTTCGACGGGCGTCACGACGCTTTCCGATCCCAAACGTCAGATCTTGTCGCAGGCCATTAAATCCCTCCGTTTGTCCCTCGCGCCGCCAGCGCGTATACTTAAAAAGCCGATGAAATGAGTGTTCATTCCAGCCGACGTTGGTCCGGCCGGCAGACGGAGAAACGACGTGAAGCCAGTTTTTGCAGATCGAGTCCAGAACATCAAGCAATCGGACATCCGCCGCTTTTCGGCGATCTGCGCCGCGGTGAACGGCGTCAACTTGTCGCAAGGCGTGTGCGATCAGCCCGCACCGGATGAGGTGAAGGCCGCCGCCAAGCTGGCCATCGACGACGATCACGCCATTTACACCAATCTGCGCGGAATTATCGAACTCCGCCGGGCGATCGCCGATAAGATGCGCCGTTACAACAAAATCGAATGCGACCCGGAAACCGAGGTCGCGGTCAACGTGGGGTCGGCCGGCTCGTTCGCCTGTGCCGCACTTTCCACCCTCAACCCCGGCGACGAATGCATCGTCTTCTCGCCGTTCTACAGCTACCACGTAAATCTGCTGCAGTTGATCGGCGCCAAGTGCCGGTATGTCGATCTCCAGCCGCCGAACTGGTCGTACGACGCGAGCCAACTAAAGGCGGCCTTCAACGACCGCACGCGAATGATCCTTATCAATACGCCCGGCAACCCGTCGGGCAAGGTCTTCCTGGAAGAGGAACTGAAGGAGATCGCCAAGCTGGCCAACGAACACAACGTGTGGATCGTCACCGACGAAATTTATGAGTACATTACCTACGATCTGCCGCACATCAGTATCGGCAGCTTCCCGGAAGCCCAGGAGCGGACGTTGACCGTGACCGGTGCCTCCAAGACCTTCGCGGTCACCGGATGGCGGGTCGGGTACTGCGTGGGGCCCTCGACGCTGATCGACCGAATCGCCGTGGTAAACGACTTGTTCTACATCTGTGCTCCGGCGCCGTTGCAACACGGCATCACCGCGGGCTTGAATCTGCCGGACGCCTACTACGAGAAGATGTGTAACGACTACCGTGCCAAACGGGGTCTGCTGGTGGACACCCTCCTCGACATCGGGTTTTCACCGTACGTCCCAGAAGGAAGCTACTACCTGCTCGCCGGTTTCGAAAAAGGCCGATGGTCCGATGCGACGGCGGCCACGGAAGCCATTCTTCAGGATGTCGGCGTGGCGACCGTTCCCGGATCGGCGTTTTACCGCAACCCGGACGACGGCAAGCACCAACTGCGATTCTGCTATGCCAAGCAGATGAAAGATTTAGAAGATGCCTGCAGCAGGCTAAGGAAACTCGGGGTAAGGCAGGCCGCCAAAACGTGATTCCCACGCCCCGCACGGCGTGGTACCTTTTTGAGAGACCGGACCGGTCGAGTCGGCAAAAGGCCGAATAGAGACTGATGGTCCGGCAGTTCAGGATTGACGACCGCTCGCGTAGCGAGCGGTTCTTGCAGGAGTTAGATCGAATGCAACGTGCCGCAAGAAATATCAGCTTGACCCTACTACTCGTATTGTGGCCGAGTTCGGCCTTCGCCCTGCTCGGCGTTGGCGACAAGGCCCCGCCCCTCACCATTTCCGACTGGGTCAAAGGTGCGCCGGTCGACTTCGCCAAGGACATCGGCAAGAAGATTTACGTCGTCGAATTCTGGGCGACCTGGTGCCCGCCGTGCAAGGCCAGCGTTCCGCGACTGACGGATTTCCAGAAGAAATACAGGAACGACGTGACCATCATCGGCGTCACCCCGCTCGACAATCGCGGCAATACGAAATCCGCCGTCCGCCGCTTTGTCAAAGAAAAGGGCGCGGCCATGGACTACACGGTAGCCATCGACAAAGGCGAGAAAACATCCAATGCCTACATGCTCGCCGCCGGGGCCATGGGAATTCCGCACTCGTTCATCATCGGCAGGAAGGGCAACATCCTCTGGCAGGGCAGCCCGCTAGACCCGGAGTTGGACACCGTGCTCAAGCAGGTCGTCGACGGCACGTACGACATCCGCAAGGCGAAGATCGCAGGCCAGGTGCTGGACCGTTTTCAAAGGCTGGACTTCCCCGCGCAGATGGGGCAGTGGTCCGTCGTGTGGGACGGTCTGATCGGCATCCTCAAGCTCGATCCGAGCAACGAGGAAGCGCTCGACGTGCTCATGCAGATTTACATCAACGAAACGCGGGACGTGTCCGCGTTTCGGACATGGGCGAGTTTGCATATCGCAACCCATCGTCAAGACCCCGCCGTTCTTCGTCGGCTGGCGGCCGCCCTGTGTGCCAACAGCGATCTGTCCACGCGCACGCCGGACCTTGCACTGGAGGCGGCCAAGGCAGCCTACGACAATACGAAACAGCGTGATCCGGTTTCGATAGTGGTCTACGCCCGAGCGGTGTATCAAATCGGCGATCTCGATCGAGCGATCGGCCTGCAAAAAGAGGCGCTCGCCCTCGCGGACGGAGACACGCGAAAGATCGTGCAGGACGCACTGGATTACTACATGACGTGCAAGCAACTGCGCGAGAGCATGCAATAGAATCGGCCTCGCCGAGCTCGGGCGGGCTGCTCAACTCGCCTATGACTAACGTCGCAAATGGTATCAGGGTAAGTCCGCCGCAGGCGGGCGCCACCCTGGGTGACGTCACACGAAACCCCAATGAACCCTGAAAGACCTGAAGGGGTCGCACAAGTGCGCACCGGCAAGCGACCTGGACGGATTGTTCGACCCATTCAGGGTCGGATTCGTTTGGGGGTCGATCCTATCCGGGGGCGGCGTCCCGGCGCGCCGGGA
>JADFIX010000187.1 GCA_022566435.1 Planctomycetota bacterium | reverse complement strand
GTAGGTCCGGGCATCTGCAGGTGATTTGGTCGTCATTGTTCAACTGCCCCGAAGTAACCGAGGTTGCCCCCGACGAGACGCTGTTCACGAAGATCAAGCATTCCTCGGCTGGGTTGGGACACAACGCTTCACATGTGTATCGAAAGCCCACAAAAGGATCCGTGGTGACAATGACCGGGCCGCACGTCGCCCCCGGACCGAAACAGTCACACAGGTTGGCCACGGGGCCCATCGAAATGATAACGACGTTGGTCGGCCAACATTCTTCGCCTGGTGTCCCGGTAACGCAGTCTATCGGCGCGACGGGGGCGCATATCTGAAATACACCCGGCGGCTCAGGGCAGATTGTTCCGCCACGCTGACCGACATCGCCGCTTGCTAGTGCGTCGATCGCCGTTTCTTGTGGATACAACGACCCGCCGGTCCCACGTGGTGCTGCCTGAGCCAACGTGCTTACCGCAAGGCCGAGTGCAAGAATCTTGCACAAGCGTGGGATTCTTCTAAGAAGACCGCGGCGTGGCGGTACGGTCATGGGGGAATCTTGTCGCATGGTTTCTTACCTCCGTAAAAACGCTCGTTCCTCTGCGCGGCGTAGGCGCAGGAATACGTGTACGAGAAATAGTTCAGCGGCCCGCTATCTTTTCGGTAACGCTCGACCCACTTGCAGACGCACAATAGAATAGTAGTGTAGCAAAAGGCTCTGACAGATTGGGCCTGTTTTTTTGGGTTTGCACAATATTTCGGTGTTTTCGGACCTAAAAGTCAGTCTCGCTTTAAGAGACATGCGACACCGAAGCCTGGGACGCGGCGGTGGGATTGCATTTTCATCCTCAGTTCGGGACAATCGTACTTTATGCAGGCTTCAGAACCCACTCGTCTGACGCTCTTGATGCGTCTTAGGGATCGCTCGAATTCAGTCGGGTGGAATGAGTTCCAAGAACGGTACGGCGAGTTGCTCTATCGGTACGCCCGCGGCTCGGGCGCCTCCCATGTCGACGCCGAGGACGCGGTCCAGGAAGTCGTACTCTACCTATTCAAAGCGATGGAGGGCTTCGAATACGATGCCCGAAAAGGGCGTTTCCGAAGCTACTTGAGGAAGTCCGTCATCAACGCCTTGGCCCGCCGTCACAAAAAAGACGCCAAACAGGCGGTGGCGGTCGACCCCCAGAACTTCGATTTCGTTAAAGCCAAGACCGAAGCTGGTGCGGACGAGCGATGGGAACACGAGTGGCGCCTACATCGCCTTCGCTGGGCGCTCCGTGAAGTCGCTTCCGAACTGGAAGAAAAGACGATGAAGGCATTTGAGCTTCACGTACTCGCCGGGGTGTCAGTAGAAAAAACTGCGTTGGACGTCGGAATCAGCACGGCAAGCGTTTACCAGGCGAAATCGAGGGTCCTGAAGCGCGTTCGTGAACAGCTCGAGGCCGTGGATCCGGACGAGGATGTGTAACCTCGGTTACCGGACGTTGCGAAAACGGACGCACGCCGACGCGGATGATTTTGCCGGAGAGAATATTCCAATCCGTTGTCAAATCATCCGCGCTATTGTCTATAAACTAGCGCGTCCACCGGCGCAAGCGAGAGGCATTTCGTGGAAATGGTCGTTTGTCAAGAATGTGGTGTTCGAACAGCCGTGCCCGGTAAGGCCCGGTTGCAACATTGTGGTGGATGTGGATCTGTGATTACCGGCCAAGTGCTGATCACCGCTGCCACGGTTCTCGACAACGACGAGGTTCTTGCATCCGAGTTGCGTGATGCGTTCGGTATGGGAGCCGACGAAACCGCCTACAGCAGATCCTCATCGGCGCAATTCAGTAGTTCCCGCAGGGGGGCCACGCGGCGATTGCCCTTGGGCGTGCCCTTGGTCGCCAAGAGTCGGCTCGCGGATTTCGAAATCATCGACGAGTTGGGCCGTGGCGGAATGGGTGTCGTTTACCGGGCACGTCAGCTCTCGTTGGACCGAGAAGTCGCGTTGAAGGTTCTTCCCAGTATCGCACCGCCGGGCAGTCGGGTTGCGCAACGATTCCAGACCGAAGCCAAGGCCGCCGCCCGTTTGAACCACACCAACGTCGTACCCATCTTTGCCCAAGGCGAGACCGATGGACACTACTTCTATGCGATGAAACTGGTGGAAGGCGTTCCGTTGGATGCGGTCATAAGATCCCATCCGGAACTGTTGAGTTCGACGAACGCCTCCAAGTCAGGCAACATTGCCCAGAAGCTCGCCGAGGATCGGAAGCAGTCGGCCGAATTCTCGGTGCCGCTCCAAACGCCGCAGCGCGATGACCAACGCCCAAGACACCAGCGTTCCAGGCAGGATTTTTGTTTCCTCGCGGGGTTGATGGCGGAAGTCGCTGACGGATTAGCTCATGCTCATGCGAATGGGATTCTGCACCGAGACATCAAGCCGCACAATCTGATCTTCGGTGCCGACGGGCACGTGCACATCACCGACTTCGGGCTGGCGTACATCAAGGGCGACACTCATATGACGATGACCGGTGAGATTATGGGTACGCCGTCATACGTCTCTCCGGAACAGGCGCGAGGGGAAGTGGGGAGCATTGATGACCGAACCGACATTTTTTCACTGGGCGTCACGCTTTATGAGCTAGCGACTGGCCGTCGACCGTTCGAGGGCGAGACGCGGGAGCAGATACTACACGCCGTCTGCGATCTCGAGCCGAAACGGCCCCGTGCGGTGGAGACGCGGATACCTCCTGACTTTGAAACGATTTGCCTTAAGGCTCTCGAAAAGAGACCGGCGGATCGATATCAGTCTGCCGCCGCTATTTCCGAGGACCTTCGGCGCTTTTCCGAAGGCCGGCCGATATTGGCACGGCGGACGGGTCTTGCCAAACAAGCCGTCAAATGGATGCGGCGACGTCCCGCCCTCAGTAGCGCGCTTGCGGCGGCGGCGGCCCTGATCGCGGTGACGATAGGGTGGGGGATAAGCGCCGCATCCGCGCAGAGGGTGCAGGCGGAACAGCATCTCGAGGCCGCTTATCATCAAATGGTCCATTTGAACTATCGTAGGCCGGCGCTTGCAAGGGACGACTTGGCCCAGGCCCTGGCCCTTGGCACCTCGGGAGCGAAGTTGGAAGTTGTTCAGGCTATATTCGAGATGGCGGACTTTGAAGTAGCTTCGGCCATTGTCAGACTCGATCGACTACTGGTGGAGGACCCGCAGAACGTCGAGGCAATGTATGTGCTGGCTTGGGCACAGAGAAACGATCGTCAGTTTGAGAAGTCTCGTGAGACGCGCCGCAACGCGGATGCCATCAGCGGGCCTCAAACGCCGGAACAATGCTTCTTTCGTGCGTTGGCCGCCAATCGCACGGATACAGAGATCGCAGTCGACTCCTTTGGATTGGCCGTGAAGCTAAGCGCTGCGGATGAGCGCCATTTTCCGCAAGCCATCTTGCACCTGGCACGCGCGCACAACCAACAAATGTACAAGGAACGCAAGCTTGGCCCGTTCGCCGAAGCCGAATTGAATCTGAAACAACTTATCAAGCACGAACAGTACGGCGGCTATCCGCATTACCTTTTGGCCATCACGCACCGCGTTGCCGGGGAGATTCACGAGGCCAGTCCTGCTCCGGGCAGTGCGGAATCCGCTCTTGAGATGTTTGAAGCAGGGCTTCGGCGGGCTCGGGAAGGGCAAGTCGTAGCCATAGATGAAGAACGCCCCATAACCGCCGAAGCGTTCATCTTGGAGCGTATGGGACGTATCGAGGAAGCACGGGATGCCAGAAGTCGCGCAATTGAAGCCGCAGATTCCGATCGGTTTCGGTGCGAGGGCTACCACTATCGATGGCGTCTCGAGTATTGGCTCGGGCGTTATGACGAAGCCTTGGCCGACATCGAGCGACACGCCCAATGTCTTCCGGATGACCGGCACTATGGCTATCTCTACCCGGCGTTGGTTCACGCAGAAATGGGCCAAATGGACACCGCCCTCGCCCACATTGCTCGGCTGCTATCGGATGAACCAAACGAGGCGGAGGTGGTCCTCCTGGCCGTGGCGGGTTTGCGATTACTAGGTCAGGGGACTGAAGCGCATGCCGTACTTGCGGATCGCTGGGACACGGTCGCATTTTCGGACCCTCCTGATCGTGAGATTCCACGTGGCTGGCTAGAGACCCTCTACGAATTCTGTGCCGGTGAGGCCTCCATCGAGGATCTCGAAGATCTGGCCTTCTCAGAGGATGGGCCGCGACAGACCATGGGGGAAGCACACTTCCACGCGGCAACCGTGGCGATCGCCCACGGTGATCGCCGAAAGGCCCAGGACGGTTTTAGACGGTCGTATCGTGCTTTTGACGACGCGATGGGCTATACTTATCAGGGTAAGTTGTTTCTTGGTATGATCCAGAACGACGCGACGTGGCCGCCGTGGATTCCGGCTGAACCGTATCAGGCCGATTCGGTCGGCGGTGGGGTTGGGACGCTCCGAGACGTCGCACCGAGAGAAGGGGATTGAAGGAATGAAGCACAAAATCCACTCGCAATGTGTTCGTCCGATTCGTCACCTGGTCCGCGTTTGCCGATTGCAGTCATTGGTCTCGGCGACCGTTCTTTTCGCCGCGTCGATGGCGGTCGCAGCGCCACCGATTCAGCCGACCCTGCCACCCTTTTATACATTCGATGCGGAATCGCCATCAGTCTCCGATGGCACCGTCGGATCGGGCGATATACTGGTGCCCGGTCCGAACGACGCACCAATCATCGTGCTACGGGGTACGGACCTCGGCCTGCCTGAGCCGGGCGATGAGATCGACGCATGTTCGGGACCAAGCCGGAATATTGGCAGCGGCGATACCTTTACGATCCTGATATCCGTCCACCGAGAGTCCGTAGGGAGTGTTCCACCGGATCCGAACTTGGTGGCCCAAGGGGTGCCCTATAACGTCACGGATCAGGCGGAGAAAGGACAGGCCGCCGGCGATCAGTGCATGAGCCTCGACCTCTTCACCCGGGCCGGCGGACCATTACCAGGATCGAATGGTCGCGCGGGCGACAACAACGCGCTGATTCGAAACAACTACGATGAAGGCGGTACCGATTTCGGGGCCAAGCCGGAAACAAGTGCGGCAGAAACGGCGGCCGCTCGCGTACCGCAGGACAACGTCAACTGTATGTTCGGGACAGGCGTGCCTACGGATCCGCGAGGTCCGGCAGATCTCTTGCCGATCTATTTCTCGGCGTCGACGGATTCGCCGTCGTTACAGCTTCTTCCGGCCGCGATTCCGAGCGGGGCGAACATCTTCTTTCACGGCGTCACACAGGAGGGTGGACCGCCTCAAACGCGTCCCTATGCTTCCTTCTCCGATCTGGGGCTGGTGCAGGACGACGACATTACCGGTATGATCGTTTTCGACGCAGGCGGCGACGAATTCTTCCAGGGACAGGACCAAATAGTATTTTCATTGGCCCCGGATTCGCCGTCGCTAATTACGTTCGGAGGTCCGGGCAAAGCCGCTTCGAGCGCTGATGTGTTCTCGGTGGATGCTAGCGGCAATGCGGTCATCTTTATTGCCGCCGCCGGGCTCGGGCTTGGTGCGGCAGATGTCATTAGTGCTGTCGATTTCCTTACTTGCACCGACGCGACTGCATGCGCACTGCGGCATGCCATTCGTGCTGAGCCATTGGTTCCGGCTGTCTCAACCTGGGGAATGATCGTCATGACGGTTCTCATGCTCGTCGCCGGCACCCTCGTGCGAATGAGGCGGCGCGCCTCGGCTGCATAAATCGAGTCTCGCAGCGTGGGTTTCGATTCAAGAGCAAGCTCGGAGCACGACGGTTCGCATTTGGCTCTCCCCGCTTCGCCCCAAAGAAACTATGAAAGCCGGGTCGCCTTGACACATGTTCGGGATCGATTGTCCCATGTGCGCGGATGAAGATCGAGCTGCAGGTGGCCAATCCGAGCCATCAAGCTTGGCGCTGGCGGGGGGTCAAGAACAAGACGGATCGCGTGGACGCGGTGAAATTGGCCCAATTATCAACGATCCGCATCGGTTCAAGAACGGTCGGCAAGTGGGCGCCTACGCCGGTTTGGCTCCGCGCGTGTTCCAGTCGGGGGAGATGGACCGAAAGGGAGGCATCACCGGCGCAGGCAATCGATATTTGCGATCCATCCTGGTGGAAGTCAGTTGGTTGGGGCTGAGAAACAATCCCTGGATGAAACAGGTTTTTGATCGAGTCTGTCGTGGGTGTCCCTCGCGCCGGAAAATCGCCATCGTGGCGGTGGCCAGGCGGCTGCTGATCTGGTGCTGGACCATGATGCGGGACGATCAAGACTGGAATCCGAGGGCACTCGACGCCGCCTGACGGAATATAGACCTCGACGGAGCAGATGGGCTTGCCCTATCCTCCGCGGTGCTTGGGCGAGAATACCTGAATGAGTCGGAGCCGGCCACGAGCCGGGGTTTGGATTCGGAAACACCGCAAAGCGATGTTCGATCGACAAGACGGAAGCCTGGTCGCCCCTTGGAGCCTCGAGCTCGACCCAAAGGATAGGCTACGTCGCTTGTAACAGTTGAATGGCCGCGATCCCTGACGCATGGGGTCACGGAAACCGGATAGAAGGTTAGGCCGATCGAATCCCTTTGCTCTTGACGGACCCGGCTTCATAGAAGGGGCAGCGACATGTACCTTTCCTCGATCTTCTCCAGTGAAAGGTGAACCCGAGCAAATCGAACGAATCCGGTGTCGGCCGCGAATCGTCTTGATTCTTCGGTCGATGGAACCGAATGAGTCGAGTTTTGTCCGGGTGGATCGTGAGTCCAAACTTGGCAAAACGTTTGGGGATGACCTCCATGACCCGGCGGACATCAGACTCGCGGGTAAAACCAATCACGAAGTCGTCTGCGTACCGAATCAGGAATGTCTCGCCTTCCATGTGGTCATGAACGGTTTCATGGAACCACTCGTCCAGCACATAGTGCAGGTAGACGTTGGCGAGAAGCGGAGATATCACCCCTCCCACAGTGTTGCAAAATGCTCCCGTGGGGCCAATGGTCGATGGTGGTGGGGCCACTCGGTATACCACTCGCACGCTCTGGTCGTCGATCTCGAC
>JADFIX010000186.1 GCA_022566435.1 Planctomycetota bacterium | reverse complement strand
CACCTCGCGCGACCCCTTCCTGGACACTAACCATAGACCTCCATGTTGACGCAATAGGGTAACCGCTCTCCGCGCAGGCCGGCGATCAAATCTTCGTGGCCAACGGCACCTACACGCCGATTCAAGGCGCGGGACAGTCGCCCGCCGGCCGAAGTGCGACCTTTCAACTGATCAGCGGTGTGGAGCTGTATGGCAGCTACGCCGGCTGCGGGGCGGCAAGTCCGCACTACCGCAATTTCGTGCTGCACGAAACGGTCTTAAGCGGCGATCTTCTCGGAAATGACACCGGCGATTTCGGCAATCGCGATGACAATAGCTATCACGTGTTGACCTATTCGGACCCAGACGCCATCGACGTGGTTCTGGACGGTTTCGCGGTCAGCGGCGGACACGCCGACGGCAGCGGGGCCCCGCCGGCGATCACCAATCAGGGCGCTGCCGTCCACATACGAAACGGCTCCAGCAAGTGCATGCCCGGGGGGCCGACGTTGCGAAACTGCATCTTTCGTGACAATTGGGCGGCACACCACGCCGCGGTCAACGATCACAGCCTCGCCTCTGTGATCGATCGTTGTACGTTTCGTGACAACTTCGCAGGCGTTCAGGGCGGCGGTTTGTTGATCCACAGCGGCGCCGCAGCGGTTTCCGATTGTACGTTCGTCAGTAACCGAACCGATGGCGAGGGCGGCGGCGTATGGGCCGCTCACGACGACGACCCGTTGTGCACCGGCCCGAGCGCTCCTGTGTTTACGGATTGTACGTTCGTCGACAACCAGGCCGTGCGCGGCGGCGGGCTGTTCAACATCGAGAATCAGCCCACGCTTGTCGGCTGCCTCTTTGAGCGTAACGGCAACGCGACCACGGCGCGCGGCGGTGGCATATACAACGATTCTGTGGATGCCACGCTCACCTCGTGCGTTTTCCGGCAAAACAAGGCGTCAGAACACCTCGCGAAGGGCGGCGGGATATACAACGACAACGGCAGCACGGTCGATCTTCACGATTGTGAGTTCAGCGATGCTAACTTTGCCAACTACGGTGGATCTATCTACGGTAACGATAGCACGTTGACGTTGACCGCCTGCTCTTTTCTAGACAATACATTCGGGGCCGGCGGGATATACGTTGATCGAGGCGTATTCACGAGTATGACGGGCTGCCTATTTGATAACAATGGGCGTGCGGCGACTTTCGGAGGCGGCGAGTTACTGATCAAGAACTGCACGTTCATCAACAATCACAGCGGGTCTGCGGGCGGCGCGTTATTACTCGGGGGGTTCGCAGTCGCCGACCTCTCCGGATGCCGCTTCTTCGGCAACGACGCGAATCAGGGTGGTGCCGTCTACACCCGCAGCCGGGACACGACCATGGTAAACTGTCTTTTCAGCGGGAACACAGCGGTTGAAGGGGGGGCTTTCTACGACGCCGCGTTTCCCAACCCCTTCGGCTCCAACATGAAGCTGGTCAATTGTGCATTGGTTCAGAACAGCGCCGACAACGGCAACGCCATCGCGGTGGCCAACGGACCGTACGCCTTCGAAGTGGTCAACAGTATTCTGTGGAACGGGGGGGACGAGTTCTGGCAGTCGGGCAACGGCACGATAAGCGTGAGCTACAGCAACATCGAGGGCGGCTGGCCCGGTGTTAGCAACATTGCCGTCAATCCCATGTTCGTCGACCCCGACGGCGACGACGACCTGCCGGGTACGGAGGACGACAACCTGCGGCTGCTGAACTGGTCACCCTCCGTGAATGTGGGCAACAACGGAGCCGTGGTCAGCACGACAGACGCGGACGGTGTTACGCGAATCGTGTACGGGGTGGTGGATATGGGGGCCTACGAGACACAGGAGCCGCAGGGGCCGTGGCCGCAGGAATCGCCAACACTGGCGCCGCCCCCGCACGACATCCTGAAAAATCGATATATTTCGATCGATCCGCGCGGCACGAACGGGGCGAATGTCGGCTGGTTCCTGGACATTCGTCTGATACTCTCGAGCACGCAGGTGAACGGCGTCACGGCCATCGGTTCGGAGTGGTGGGCGCAAGCGCCGGACGCGGATTGCATCGCGGTTGTCGGTCCGACTCGACCGGTCACGCCGCCGAACTGGGATGCTTGTCCGACGCTTCACCTGACCGGTTGCCCGATTATCCCGACGTCGTCATACGATATCGTCATGATCGACGACGGCGAGGTTTCCGATCCACCGCTCTCCGTCCAAACCCAGGCCAAGCCGGGTGTCAAGTGGTATGGCGACGCGGTTGGATTCTTCGACGTCGACACGAACACCTGGACGGCGCCGCAAGGCACGGTGAACATCGACGATGCGGTGGCCGCAATCAAAACGTTCCAGAATCCCGCCGCGTTCAATGCGACCCATGTGTCGGTGACCGATGTCCACCCCAACCTCAGCGGTACGCAGATCAACAAGGTCGTCAATTTCGACGACGTGTTCGTCCAGATTCTGGGCTTTCAGGGGCGCGAATACCCAGGCACACAGATCGAATTGTGCCCCGATCCGTAAGAAGAACCGTCATGCCGGATCCGTAATTCGGGCATCGCACTGCGTCGCTGTCGGGACGATGACCCATTGAGTTTCGAAAAATGGGCAACCCCAAAGAAAAGGGTTGTATCGTCGCAGGGCGCGTGTTATACTTTCAATAATCAGCTTCAAAACGTACGTTTTCTTGACACACTGTCAGGAGGCAAATCATGCGTTTAGCACTTTCGATAGTTACCGTTCTGGTGACCATCACGTCTTACAGCGAAGCGGGCAACACGGTTTACGTCGATGCGGATGCGACGGGTCCCGTGCATGACGGATCGAGTTGGTGTTCGCCCTACCTGGACCTCCAACAGGCGATCGCCGTTTCGGGTGCGGGCACGGAGATCCGGGTCGCCCAGGGCGTGTATCGACCGGCGCCGGCGGGCGGTAGTCGAGACGCTGCCTTTGCAGTGCCCAGCGATGTCACACTCCTAGGCAGTTTCCAGGGTTGCGGCACGCCCGATCCGGATGAGCGCGATTTCGTCCTTTACGCCACGGTCCTGTCGGGCGACCTGGCCGGCGATGACGGGCCGAACTTCGCGAACCGAACTGACAACGTCTACCACGTGGTCACGACGCACGACGTCAGCGCAGCGACCGTACTGGATGGCCTCACGATCCGAGGTGGTCACGCCGACGGTCCCAACACGGGTCCCTCGGTTGACAGCAAGGACCAGGGGAGCGGGGTGAACAACTATCACGGACAACCGACACTCTCGAACTGCACGCTTGTCGACAACTTCGCCGCCAACCACGGCACATTTAACGACCACGGCGATGCGACGCTGACCGACTGCACTTTCTTAGACAATCGCACGGACAACATCGCCGCCGGACTGTACTCGCACTTCGATGCCGTCAGCACGGTGACCGGATGCCGGTTCGAGAACAATGCCACCGCAGGGGATGGGGGCGGCGCGTACCTCTAAAAGGCACCAATGCTTCCGTTTTCACCGATTGTGTGTTCACCGGTAACGAGGCCGTCAAGGGCGGCGGCCTGTACATTCAGGGCGGCAGCAATCCCAGACTCACCAGTTGCACGTTCGTTAACAACAGGGCGGAGGAGCGCGGCGGCGGGCTATACACTCAGGAGAGCACCGTCACGCTGGACGGCTGCTCGTTTAGCGCTGAAGACATTCCGGGAAGCACCGCCTTTTTCGGAGGCGGTCTCTACGCTTCCGATAGTGAGGTTATCGCGACGGATTGTGCGTTCCTTGATCACACCCTAACGGGCAATCTGGACGGCGACAAGGCCAAAGGCGGTGGATTGTACGCCTTGCAAAGCTCGGTCACACTCGAATCCTGCACGATTTCCGGAAACGCGGTCTACGGAGGGGCCGAGCCGCTCGCCGGCGGAGGCGGTGGCGTCTACGCTGAAGACACAAATCTGACACTGTCAAACTGCACGATCAGTGACAACGTCGGCATTCGCTACGGATCCGGGATATACACGACCGGCACGAGCAATGTGACCGTGAGGGATTGCACGTTCACCGCAAACGTCGGCGGATACGGAGGGGCGATCGCAAGCTCCGGGAACAGTCTCAGGGTCACCGGTTGCACGTTTACGCAGAATGGCTTCGGCAACATTGGAGGGGCGATCCTGCACCTTGGCGGGTCGTTCACCGCCACCGATTGCGCCTTCGGCTATCGCGACAAGGAGGAAGAAGACGCCTGGCGGGCGCGCGATCCCTACAAGACGCTGCCGCAAAAACTGCTGGCGCTCGGCGTGGTGGACGAAAAATCGCTTGCGCACATGAAGCGCAAGGCGAGCGACAGCGTTCAGGCGGCGGCGGCGGCGTTGACCGAAAGCGAGCCCGGATCCAACCGGCTGCGCATCATTCCCTCTCTCTGGCCCGACCCGAGCGCCGTGGAAAGCGGCATCCGCGGCGATCTCAGCGAATTGGCCGGCCAGCGCATGATGGAAATCGAGGAGATCGATCCGGCGCGGACCAGGAACATGAAATTCGTCGAGGCCATGGCGGCGGTCCAACTGCGCGCCATGGAGCGCGACGAACGGGTGATAATTCTGGGCGAGGATGTGCACCGGCTGAACGGCGGCACGGTGGGCGCGACCAAGGGCATCGCCGAGAAATTCCCCGAGCGCCTGATCGGCACGCCGATCGCCGAAAACGCCAACGGCCGCGACCACAATCCGCACGGCTTTACGATGTGGCTGGCCGGCGGCGGGATCAAGCCGGGCATCACCTACGGCCGCACCGACGACTACGGCTACTACGCCGTGGAAGACAAGGTGCACTTCCACGATCTACACGCCACGATTCTGCACCTGCTCGGTATCGATCACGCAAATCTGAACTATCGCTACGCGGGCCGCGATTTCCGCTTAACGGATATTTACGGCGAGGTGGTTCGTGATATCCTCGGCTAGCGAGTTTTGAGCATCCACCCGTTTTTCAAAACGTGTGTCGGCACGCCGAGAAATATTCGGCGCCGAACAACATTGGAAAGAACAAGTGGTCGCCACAAAACCGGTGAATCAGGACAGTCAGCCCAGAATGCTCGCTGCACATTACCGCCCATGTATCCTTTCGTCGTATTCAACAAGTTTCACATTGTCGACGTAGTATTCACCGGGCGGCCAAAACGGGTACAGCAACACGCGAACGAAACGCACGTTGGGTGTATATTTTGTCGGCCGGAACGGTTTCTTTCGACGTGAGAACGTGTTCCATTTCTTTGAAGCGCCGACCCGCAATTGTCCCTTCCACACATATTTGTGAATGAAGGCTTTGCGGTTCCGCTTGTTCGGCGGAGCAGTCCCTTTCACTTTGGCGAAGTGCTGTTTGACAGCTCCGGCGTCTGCGGCGAACGACGTATCTGGCTTGTTCGGGTAACCGACCAGCCAGACCAGCATTCCCGATCCTTTCGCATCGAGCGTAAGCCAATACTCTTTGCCCTTTTCGACCGGAATCGGATCGCTCCAGAACCAGACGCCGTCCAGCCCGGCCAGAGTGTCGTACTTGGGAGGCGTGGTCGGGGTTTTCGCGGGAGCCTTTTCGGGCGAGACGCCGTCGGCAATCTTGACCCACCACGCATAAGCCTGGGATTGCAACACGTCGCTATCGAATTTCAGCACCTTCCGATGCTGCGGGTCCTTGTCGGTGACCCAGAAAGTCGAAAGTCCGTCGATGGCTTGCCAGTGAACCGGTCGTTTCTGACCCTCTTCGAAATTGGTGATCGCTTCGTCGATACCCTCCTCGCCGGTCTCCAGAGCACACAGGGCCATTAGGCGCTGGACCCTGGGCAGCAGCGCGGCGTGAGTGTCGGAGAAGCGGTCGACAAAAACCCTGCCGACGCGGAGGGCATCGGCGGGCATGTCGCTTTCGGCGAACAGGTGCGCGAGTTCTTTCAAGCTGGCGGCATCCAGTTTTGCAGGGTCATAGCGGGCCGCAATTTTCGCGTAGTCGGGCGGCCGTCCTTGTTTGATCGAATCGGTCACGTGCTGAACTTCGTAGATTTCCAAGGGCCACGTTACCGAAGAACGGCCTGCGGGCCCCTCGGCGGTTAGCGTCACGTCATATTGCCCCAGGCGGAGATAGACGTGCTCGGCAGTTGCGCCCGTCTGGGAGTAGCCGTCGCCGAAGTCCCAGCGGAAAGTCGTGCCGCCGGGCAGCGATTTGTGGTGACCGGCCTGAAATCGGACCCGCGTGTATTGGCCGGTGTGACGGTCCTCGGGCCAGATCGAGTCGAGGATATCCGGCTCGAAGAAGAGCAATTGCTCTCCATTGCGTCCCTGGTAACTGACAACCGACGTTGCATGGGGCACGGTATAAATGGACTGAGGAATTGCGGCGAAGTGGCCCGTTTCCGATCCCGGGGGGCTCCACCCCAGAAACGCGACCTGCTTGAGCTGGACTTCTTCGTGATAGTATTCCAGGTAGTGCAAGCCGGCCGTTAGTTGGAGCGTCTCGTTCTTCTCGCCCCGTAGACCCCGCTGGGATGTGTGCCGTCCCGGCCAATGGACCAGTTTCCTGCCGTCCAGAAACGAGAACGACGCCTCATTCGACGCCGTGCAGAACTTGTAGGTGCCGGCTCGCGGAATGTTGATCCAACCGCGATAAACGCTGATGTAATAGTCCGACAGCCCGAACGGATTGTGACCGTCAGCAACGCGCCGCTGGTAACGCGCGCCGTATCTCTGCTTGCTGCCGGCGATCAGCTTTCGCAGCTCCTCCACCGTCTTGGGGTTCTCGCCCTGCGGTCTTTGCATCGTGCTGAATACGAGGCCGGCTCGCGGAATCCAGCCAGCTTTCGGTGGACCGGCTCCCGGCTCGTCGTTGGCAATGATCTGCTGCTTGGCCCGGTCGGCCCCTTTGTTTCCAAAGTAAACGTAGAAGAGCGTTCCGGCGTTCGGCTTCGCGGCCCGAAACGCAATCAACGAGTAGTGGTCGGCGTTGTGATAGGTCAGTTGAAACGGCACCGGATTACCGACCGCGTCGAGGACGCGGTAATCGCGGCCGTCGGCCGACGCGCGGCCCTCGCAATAGATCTTTACTGCTGCCGTGTCAACATT
>JADFIX010000185.1:3129-7105 GCA_022566435.1 Planctomycetota bacterium | reverse complement strand
GAGGGCCTCGACACTGTGGGGGATCTCGATCCCGCCCGGTATATACCCCGGGGGAACACCCCTCTCTACGACGCCGTGGGACGGATGATCGCCAAGATCGACGCCGAGATCCTGGAACGGGCCGACGCCGCCAAGCCAGGTCACTTGGATCGCAAAGAAGACAAGAAGGAACCAGCCGAAAAGAATCGCGCCGCGAAGAGGGCGAAGAGCGGACGGCGAACTCGCACTAACCACTGGAGGGTGACTCGACGGGCACCGTGTCGGCCGGCAGCATCCCGCTGAGTTTCTCGCTTTGTATCGCGGGCGCCGGCGATCGCTGCGGGCGCGACCGCCACCCGATGACCAAGAAACTGACCGCGTAGATCAACAGAAAAAAGCTGAACGCCCGGTGGTAGTCTTGAAAACAGACGACAAACGTAGCACCTGAGTAAACGCCGAGCCCCAGCTCCACCAGCCACATTTGGCTTCGAACCACCTGATAGTTCGAGGCCCGTGATGCCGTATCCGTACTTCCCGACTTCGGGGTACGGACGAATTCACCGCCGCGCAAGTACAGACCGCGAACGACTGCAATGGCGTTGTTCAGGCATAATCCGCAACCGACCACAAACATGTAGGGAATGATCTTCACGCCCGAAAACCCCCCACCCAAGCTGTATCGCGCGTAGGTGTACGTCACGGATGGGGCGACGGCGGACAACAATATGAGTGCCCACGCCAGCCAGAACCAGTCGCTAGACAAGATTCGCCCATCTGCGAACGCGAGCAACATCGGGCGGGCGACCAACGCGAGCAGCAGCATCCACAGCGCCACCGAGTAATGCGTCAAGTGAAGCGTCGCCTCTACCTTTTGCCCCAGCGAGAGCGGCGCACGCCAGATGCGGGGAAGCAATTTGCAAGCAACCTGAATCGATCCCGTAGCCCACCGCCGTTGTTGACTCTTCAGCGCGTTCACCGTACTGGGAAGTTCCGCCGGACAGGGCATGTCCAGGCAATAATCGAGTCGCCAACCCGCCAGTTGGGCGCGGTACGATAGATCCAGGTCCTCGGTCAGCGTGTCCCCGTTCCACCCGCCCACGCTCGGGTCCTCGATGGCCGCCTTGCGCCACACGCCCGCCGTACCGTTGAAATTCATCAGCAGCCCGTTCCAAGCACGAGCACCCTGTTCGATGGCGAAATGGCCGTCGATGCCCAACGCCTGGGCCTCGGTCAACCACGATTCGCTACGGTTCAAGTGGTCCCAACGACCCTGCATGCATGCCAGATCCGGCGCATCTTCCAGAAGCGGAATGGCCTTTCGAAGAAACTCCCGCGGTGGAACAAAATCGGCATCGAAGATCGCCACATAACTCCCGCGTGCCGAGGCCAAACCATGAGCCAGCGCACCGGCCTTGTACCCGTCACGCGATGGTCGACGAACCACCTTGATGTCGATTCCCTGGGAAACTAGCCGTGCCGCCACCGCGTCCACAATCTGCTCGGTACCGTCGGTGCTGTCGTCCAGCACCTGAATTTCATGACGCCCTTGCGGGTAGTCCATCGCCGCGACGGATTCCATCACTCGTCGGCTAACGTCGGATTCGTTGAAAATGGGAATCTGGCTGGTCACGACCGGCCACGGGACATCGCCGGGGCGTAGTCCGTACGAGTGAATAATCGCGCGCTGCGCCGCGCGGCGAGAATAAACACGACGCCGGAACAGGCACAAGAGGACGTACAAATGAATGCCGTACATCGCCAGTGCGAGCGTCGCCACGGCGAACGTGAAGAACACGATCCAAAGAGTCACGGAATGCACGAGTCTACCTCACTTTTCTTACGTTTCCGCGGCTTCTCGATCCAAGTGAGCCGGGGACATCTTGAAAATGATTGCAGATTTAGCGCCCAGTCATAACTGATGCAACAAACTGTCCACCCGTTCGTGCCCATCCGAGCCGAACCCACAATGCGGCAGGCATCAGCCTACCGGGCACTTTGCTCATGGATTGCGCCGTCATGGCCATCGATCCGGCTCGTCCATCCGGCGGAAAAGCAGTGCTGGAGACCGGCTTTGCACAAGCCGCTTCTGAACGCGGCTACCCTACATGGGCAACACGCTCTCGGCTAGCAAGCACTCGATTGAGAAACCTCAATCGTACAACTTCTCGCGTGCCCGGCGATATTCCATGATTACAATCCCAGTTTGACACGTTCTGAAATGCGTCCGTACAATACCGTCACGCGATCGTCGCTGAATCCGGCTGAGTCGCATGCAAATAGGTTGTGAATAAATTGAAACTGACAAAACTTTGCTCCATCTTTAATCAAAACGGATTGAGTGCAAGTGTCGAAGGCGATGACCGGGTTGTCCACGCCGTCAATACGCTGCAAGACGCTTGCGAGGGCGAAATCAGCTTCCTCTCCAACCCCAAGTACGTGCAAGCGGCGACGGAAACGAAGGCGTCGGCCGTGATTGTCAAGGAAGGCATCAACCTGCCGACCGACATGTCTGTGATTCGCTGCTCTGACCCGTACGCCGGCGTCGCAGTGGCGATCATCAAGCTGCACGGCCATCGCAAACATCCTGCGTGGGGCCGAAACGAAAACGCCCAAATCGATCCAAGGGCGCAAATCGGCGCTGACCCGAGTATCGCCCCGGGGGCCACCCTCGCCGCCGACGTCTCGATCGGTGATCGTTGCGTGATCTATCCGGGTTGCTTCATAGGGCAAGGCGCGACCCTCGGACACGATTGCGTTTTGTTCCCCAACGTCGTGATCTACGATCATTCCGTCCTCGGAAATCGCGTGACGATTCACTCCGGTTCCGTCGTCGGGCAAGATGGCTTGGGCTATGCACCGGTGGACAAGAAGTGGATAAAAATCCCGCAGGTGGGTCGAGCCGTGATCGACGACGATGTCGAGATCGGGGCCAACTGTGCGATCGACCGCGCGACCCTCGGCGAAACTCGAATCGGGGCCGGGACAAAGTTCGGTAACTTAATCGTCATCGGGCATGGCGCCACCGTAGGCCCGGATTGCATGTTCGTCGGATTCGTGGGCATCGCCGGGTCGGCAAGCGTCGGCAAGCACGTCACGCTCGCGGGTCGCGCGGGTGTCACGGGACATGTCTCGGTGGGTGACGACGTCACCGCCGGCACGCAAACGACTATCGCCAGCGACATCGAGGCTGGGTCCACGGTCATGGGTTTCCCCGCCGGACCCGCTTCGCAGTGGCGTCGAACGGTCGTCGCGCTGCCGAAATTGCCGGAGATGCTCAAGCAAGTCAAAGACCTGCAGCGCCAGCTTCGCGAGTTGCGGGAAAGGCTCGACGCAACCGAGTGAAAGACTGGTCATTCTGCCATCAGTGGCGGTGGGCTTCCACATCATGATGACCAATCGACGCCGTACATCGTCCGCACTTTCCACCGGCCACTCGACTGGAGACGCCGCGACCGCCGGGGGACCGCCTTCATCCGATTCGGACCGCCTCCGCGGGCAGGCGCGAGCCGGCGTCTTCTATGGACTGGCGGCATACCTCTGGTGGGGATTGGTGCCCATCTACTTCAAGGCCGTGGCCCATGTACCGGCGCCCGAAATACTGGCCCACCGTGTCGTGTGGGCGTTCATGTTGCTGGCGATTTTGATGCGACTCTACGGCAAGTGGCCTGCGGTACCCGGTGTCTTGCGCGATCGTGGCACGATGGTGACACTCTTCGGTACGACCATGCTGATCGCACTTAACTGGTTTGTCTTCATCTGGGCGGTGGCCAACGACAAAGTGCTGCAGGCCAGCTTGGGCTACTTCATCAATCCACTTTTTAGCGTCTTTCTGGGCGTCCTTTTCCTACGCGAGCGATTGCGGCCTGCGCAACAGTTCGCATTGATCCTTGCCGCTGCCGGAGTGATCTATCTGGTCTTCGACCACGGGAGTCTTCCTTGGGTGGCGATTGCACTCCCGCTTCTCTTTGGCCTCTACGGACTGATTCGCAAGCACGAC